>DATBDI010000430.1:0-8547 GCA_036270025.1 Candidatus Udaeobacter sp.
GGGCAAATGCACCTGGCCTGTGATAGTGCAGGCAACCTGTTTGTGTCGGGGAGCTTTGGTGACGTCATGAGCGGAAGCGTGTATAAAATTACTCCAAACGGAGTGCGAACCATCTTTGCTTCCGGGATGTATGCGCCTGCAAGTCTGGCCTTTGACTGCCTGGGCAATCTGTTTGTGGTGGATTCAGGGATTCTTCCTGAGTTCCCAGGCGTTATCTATGAGTTTACTCCAGCCGCAAAGCGAAGCATCTTTGCGAGGGCGGCAGGTTCCCGTGAACCCGGGTTAGAGTTTATTTATCTCGCCTTCCAGCCAGTACACGAAGTACCAAACCCCCGCCGACACTGAGTAGCTGATCAGATGCAGCTACACATCAGGACCAGAGCCTCTTCGGCCATCGAAGACGCACCGGAGAGGCTCCTGGCATTGGCACGCCACCCTTTCTGTCGGGGTGCAAACATGTTCGATTCTCAATCCGCGTTTTGTCGTTGGAAACAACTTCGACCGATCGCTAGGAACCATAAAGATCGGTTCTGGTACGCTGAGCCGATGAACAGATTCTCGCCGCGCTGGAACAACGTATCTGGGCTCTTAGGTCAGTCCGTGGACGTTGCGCGCCCATGCGCGTTTCGAAAGAATCGTCGGTAATCGTCGAAAAATTGGCCGTGAATCGCACGGATTATACGGCTAGGTAGGAGACGCGGGCGCCGACCGCGCGGCAGGGGAAACTGGGGGGAGCAGCCGCCGCGGCGACTTGGTTTCAGCGGCTAGCCGAAACATTCTTTTTCTAACAAGACAAAGAAGGAAGACATAAGACTTCTTTTCCTCTGTCTTTGTTGGTCGCTTCTTATCCGTGTTATCCGCGCAATCGTGGTTTTGAGAAGTTCCCTAACTTTCCGCGTAACCTCGCCCCGGCTTTTACGCACTACTTCAGTGAGAGGCCAGCAGTGAGTTCCCAAAACGAGAGTTCACCGAAGGCCAAAACAATGAAAGGAAATTGAATAACATGAAAACAAAAATCATCAGCAAACTCCTTCTTAGCCTTGGCTTGGTGTTCGTGCTTGGGAGCGCGATCACTCAGGTGCGCGGCGATAACCCGGCGATTCCTCCTCCTGGGCAACTCCTAGTCGTTACTGTTCATAGCAGCGGAGATGTCAACCGGGGGAAAACCGGTGCATTCGTCCTGAGGCAGTCCGCGTCCAGTGAGCAGCCTTACTTCCCTTACTACCCTTACGTAAACTTCTCTGTTAGCGGCACCGCTATCCCAGGGGTTGATTACGTTCCGATTGTCTCCCCTGCCCGGGTCGGCCCCGACGGCTACGGAGTAATCTTGGTCAAAACCTTGCCCGATCCCAGAGGATCCGCCAACCGTCAATCGTACAGCGTTGTGATAACGCTGGACGCTGGCTTGGGATATGCAGTAGGGCAACCTAGCTCAGCTCAAATGATGATTAACCCTTGACCTGTGGTTTCCACATGCGACAAGAACTGCGCGCCGCGCCGTCCTGAGAACTTTCGGGGCGGCGCGGCGTCGCTACGTTGGTGCGCGGCGTTCCGGTTCATCCCTGCAGGCCTTCGCCGAAGTTTAGAAGTATTCAACAACGAGGCCGGTGCGAACACCGTGTTCATCGGCGGGGTAGCCCCGTAACAATTCACTGACTTGGGGACTTAGCGACTACGCAAGTAAACACCGCTCGAAATCAACCGTCACCCTCCACCGGCATGGTGGCTCTTTCTTCGGAATAACACACGATAATCCGACTTCCGTCCGGACCGCGGAATCCGTGTTTCCCCGTCTTCTGTAATTTCCACGTAACCTCGCCACGGATTTTACGCACTACTTCAGTGAATGGCTAAAAATGAGTTCTCAATAACGAGAAAGCAGAGAAGACCAAAACAATGAAAGGAAGTTAAATCACATGAAAAAGCCAAATCGACTAAACAAACTCACCCTGCTATTCGCAGTGTTACTGATTCTCGGTGCAGCCCGAGCGCAAGCCGACATCCTTCCTGGTGTTAGGATTGGCTTCCCTCCTATCGGCTTAACCATGGATCAGACTGTGCGGCTCAACCTGGTCAACATTGGCGTACCAAATGGTATGCTCATTAGCTGGAGCTTTATCGACGCCAACGGCCTTACACTCGCTCAATCCACGGTTACCTTGCCATTGGGCAAGGTCGTTTCCGTCGATTTCAGACGGCCCGCAGGTCCGCTGCCACCCCACCCTGATATTCCCGACCTCCTCCGAACCGAGGTGCGAGCCCAAGTCGATATTATTAACGCCGGCATCCCCAGCGAAAGCCTTCGCCGAAGTCTGGAGGTGTTCAACAATGATACAGGGGCGACCACAGTGTTCATGGGCGGCGGAGGCCAGTAACGATTAGCTGACTTGCTGACCTAGTAACTACGCAAGTAAACACCGCCCGCAATTAGCCGTCACGCAACACCCGCGTGGCGGCTTTTGTTTAGCTACGGGACACCTGCACTTTCACACCAACACCTCAGCTGTCGCCGTCGCGATCGACCTTGGTTTTGGCCACATTCATCTCGTTGATTTTGCGATGCAATGTTCGGCGGCTGATCCCGAGTTTTTTTGCTGCGGCGGTGATGTTGCCGTTTGTGGCGGCGAGCGCCTGAGCAATTAATTTCTTTTCCGTTTCGTGAAGGTCGAGCGGACTTGATTTTTCGCCGAAAGCAGCAGTTGGCGAAACACCGCCGGGCAACTTTGCCGTCGCCGCTTGCCGCACGGCTACCGGCAGATCGCGCAACGTGATTTTCGGTCGCGTTGCCATGACAACGCCGTGCTCGATCGCGGTGCGCAGTTCCCGAATGTTGCCCGGCCAATCGTACGCCAAAAGCGCATCCATTGCCTCTGGCTCAATATCAACAACTGATTTGTCGTTTTCTTTGGCGAAATGACGGAGGAAGCCGCGGATCAAAATTGGAATGTCTTCCTTTCGGTCACGCAACGGCGGCATGGTGATGCGCACGACGTTGAGCCGGAAGAAGAGATCGTCGCGGAATTTTCCTTCGCGTACGAGTTGTTCGAGATTTTTGTTCGTGGCTGCGATCAGTCGCACATCGGCGCGCAATGTCTGGTTGCCGCCGACGCGTTCGAATGCGCGCTCCTCGCTCATCACACGAAGCAATTTGACCTGAGTACTCGGATCGATCTCCGCCACTTCATCGAGGAACAGGGTGCCGCCGCTGGCCTGTTCGAATCGCCCGATACGTCGCTCATGCGCGCCGGTGAACGCCCCTTTCTCGTGGCCGAATAACTCGCTCTCGAGAAGTTGCGGCGAGAGCGCCGCGCAATGCACCGCGACAAATTTCGCCTTATTGCGCCTGCTCAAATTATGAATGGCGTGCGCAGCCAATTCCTTGCCGGTACCGCTCTCGCCTTCGATGAGCACGTTGGCGGACGACGGCGCGACCTGCTTGATCGTATCGAGCACTTCATGCAAGGCCGCGGAGTCGCCCCAGATGTTTTCCAGTCCGTAACGCTCGTCCACCTGTTGCCGCAGCGCGCGATTTTCCTGCTCAAGTTTCCGACTTTGCACCGCACGCGCGATGAGCAATTCGACCTTGTCGAGGTTGAGCGGCTTCGTCACGAAATCGTAGGCGCCGCGTTTCATCGCCTCGACTGCAACATCGACGGAGCCGTATGCAGTCATCATGATGCAGATCGGCGGACGCGGCATTTTCAGCGCGCGATCGATCAAGACCATTCCGTCTTCGGTTCCGAGCCGCAGATCCGTGAGCAGCACATCAACCTGCTCGCGCTCCAGCACGTCCATCGCGCCTGCGATATCGGCAGCCGCGTAGACGTCGTAATCGTGCTCGAGCAAACTTCGTAGCCCGTCGCGCGTATGCTTCTCATCATCGACGATCAGAATCGTGGGCTGAAGATCCATGGCGATCGAGGGTCCTGAATGCTAAATGCTAGTTTTTCATGGAGTATCAAGTATCCACGTGTGGCAGATTGCAGTGACGAAGCAGAAATGACGAATGAAGCCCAAATGCAGAATGACCAAGAAATGGTGATATCCATATTTCGTTATTTGATCATTCGTCATTAGTTCGAGCCTTGTCATTCGGATTTCGTCATTCGAGCTCTTCGTCGAAGCGTCACAGGCAAGGGCGGTCAACAAACATGGCCAAACGAAGGAAATGATGTATCATCGCGCGTGCATCAGCGAGTCTTGCGGGGTCTGATGTCGATTGTTTTTGTCGGCTGTCCCGTCTTGGTTGCTGCCGAGGACGCGGGCAGTGCAGACATGAGCTGGAAACTGGTTGTTCACGACAAGGATCTGGAAATCTACAGCCGCCCGCGCCCAGGTTCGCCGCACAAGGAATTCAAAGCAGTAGGCCCGATTGACGCGCCGACTCGTGCTGTGTGCGGTGTGATCGACGATTTCGAAAATTATCCAAAGTTCATGCCTTTCACGGCTGAGTGCAGGCTGATTAAACAAGATGGCGACACGATGATCGGGTATCAGCGGCTGTCGCCGAAGATTTGCGCAGATCGCGATTACACACTGCGCGTTTCGAAGAAGTCATTGCCCGTTCCCGATGGCGTTGTCTATACGAGCCGGTGGTCGCCAGCGAATGAACTCGGGCCACCAGAAAAAAAGGGCGTTGTGCGCGTAAAGATTTGCGAGGGCAGCTGGCGGCTTGACCCTGAGGGACCCGCAAAAACACTTGCCACGTATTCCATCTACACGGATAGCGGCGGCTCTTTACCGGCATTCATTGACAATCGCGTAAGCCTGACCGGAATACGAAGATTGTTCGCGGCCGTCCGCAAACAGGTGAAGGATCCGCAATACGCGGCAGCCGCTCCCGCACCGGCGACCGCGGCGCGGCCTTAGTGTAATCGGTCTTGCAACAAGCGGGAACCGATCTCTTCTTAATACTCATGCGAGTGCATCGTTTCTTGTTTTTGCTCGGCGCCGTCGCTGGACTTGCGCCCAATGAATTCGCCGCCGTCACACCAGCGCCGGAGACTCCAAAGAAACCAGTTTCTACCGAGTACCACGGCGTCAAAGTAGAAGACGCCTATCAATGGCTCGAAGAAGACAACGACCCGCAGGTGAAAACGTGGTCGGACGCGCAGAATCAGCGGACACGCCAGTACCTTGACGGTCTGCCGGACCGCACGGCGATCGAAAAACAGTTGAGCGAGTGGTACGCGAAAACTTCGCCGAATTACTATTCACTGGTCTCGCGGCCGGGAATCCTTTTTGCATTCAAATTCCAGCCGCCAAAACAGCAGCCATTACTGGTGACGTTAGCTTCAGCTGATAATGTTAAATCGGAAAAGGTAGTGCTCGACCCAAACGCCCTGGATGCCAAAGGCACGACTGCAATCGACTGGTTTGTGCCGTCACTCGATGGCAAGTGCGTTGCCGTGTCGCTCTCCAGAGGCGGCAGCGAAGACGGCACTCTGCATTTTTACGAAGCGGCGACAGGCAAGCCACTGCCGGACATGATTGCGCACGTCCAATATCCCACGGCAGGAGGGAGTGCCGCGTGGAACGCCGATGGCGCGGGAATTTATTATACGCGGTTTCCCCGAAAAGGTGAGCGCCCGGATGCTGATCTGAATTTTTATCAGCAGGTCTATTTTCACAAACTTGGGACACCGGACACGGACGACACGTATTCGATTGGGAAAGACTTTCCGCGAATCGCGGAGATTACCCTTCAAGCCTCGCGTGATGGCAAATCCATTCTCGCAACGGTGGCGAATGGCGATGGAGGGGAGTTTGCGCATTACCTGCTCGGGCCAGATGGAAAATGGAAGCAGATCACGCAGTTCAGCGACCAGATAAAACTCGCCCGGCTTGGTCGCGACAACGCACTTTACCTGCTTTCGCGCGCCGGTGCGCCGCGTGGCAAGATTCTACGCCTGCCGCTCGATGTGCCGGAATTGAAAAACGCCGCGGAGATCGTCGCTGCCGGAGAAGCGGTGATCGAACAGATCGTGCCGACCAGTGACGCGCTTTACGTCGGCGATCTGCTCGGAGGGCCATCCCAGATCCGGCGCTTCGATCTGAACGGCAAGAGCCAAACAACCATTCCGGTGCCACAAATTTCTGCTGTGCAGGAAATGCTCGCGCTCGAAGACGGGTCGCTTCTGTTTCGGGATGTGAGTTACACCGAGCCGGCGGCGTGGTTCAAGTGTCCCAATGGGAAAACCGAACCGGTGAAGACTGCGCTGCGGAGCACGTCACCGGTGTCGTTCGCCGACATCGAAGTGCGACGCGAGTTCGCCACTTCAAAAGACGGCACGAAAATTCCCCTCAACATCCTTTTCCGAAAAGCAGTCAAGCGCGACGGAAACAACCCGACGCTGCTCTATGCGTACGGCGGCTACGGAATCAGCATGTCGCCCAACTTTGATTTTACCCGGCGGCTCTGGTTCGACCGCGGCGGCGTTTACGTGGTGGCGAATATTCGCGGCGGTGGCGAGTTCGGCGAAGAGTGGCATAAGGCCGGCAACCTTACGAACAAACAGAACGTGTTCGACGACTTCGCAGCGGCCGCAGAGTATCTGATCAAAGAGAATTATACCCGACGGGACAAACTCGCGATCCAGGGCGGAAGCAACGGCGGCCTGTTAATGGGCGCGATGATGACACAGCATGCCGATCAGTTCCGGGCAGTCGTGTCTCAGGTCGGGATTTATGACATGCTGCGCGTCGAGCTGGCCCCAAATGGCGCGTTCAACGTCACCGAATTCGGCACGGTGAAAAACCCCGACCAATTCAAAGCGCTTTATGCCTACTCGCCGTATCACCACGTTGTAGACGGCGCAAACTATCCCGCGGTTCTGATGATGACCGGCGCAAATGATGGACGCGTCGCGCCATATCACTCGCGAAAAATGACGGCGCGCCTCCTTGAAGCAAATAAATCCGACAATCCGATTCTCCTTCGGACGAGCTCAGCTGCGGGTCACGGGATCGGCACCGCGCTAAGCGAGCGCGTCAAACAGCTCGGTGACATTTACGCGTTTCTGTTTGCGCAACTCGGAATGGCAAAGGAAATGCCGAAGCACTAATTACGAATGACGAAGGAACACGAAATCTGACTGACGAGGCAAAGCGGCATCGCATTCGGCATTTAGCAATCCATCATTGCTTCGAGCTTCGGTATTCATCATTCGTCATTCGCTGAGTTTCCATCTTGCGAAGGAAACTGCTGATCCTTTCCGCTGCGCTAACGTTGTTGCTTTTACTCGCAATTGCGGCCGGCGTGGCGTCTTTCTTCACTCCGCTCTTCACTCGCTATATTGAGAGCAACGGCTTCCGTGCAGCAATGGAGGATGAAACTGCGAAAGGTTTGCATTTTCCTGATGCCCATTACGCCCCGATTCGACGCACGAGCGCCTTGACGGCACAAAGCGAAAGCTTCGGTGCGGACAATGGAGTGAAAGCGATGAAGTCCTTCGATGCTCGCGGCATCACCGCCAAATTCGATCCGTGGGGCGTGTTTTCCCGGCAGTGGAGATTTGATGAAGTCCATGTGCAGTCAGGGGAGGTTGAAATCCAGATTTACGAAGCGCATCCGGAAGCGACGACCGAAAGACCGTGGTTCACGGCTTTTTTGCCGAACAGAGTCCATCTGAAGCGGATTGAATCAGATCAGGCCGACATCACCTGGCGACTTCGTGGCGAGCAGGCCGGTCTCTTGCGTACGCGGCTACTCATCACGCCGCACGGTCCGGATTTCGAATATCGCGCCACCGGTGGAAGACTGAAAATGCCGCTGCTTCCTGACCTCGATCTTCGCCGCGCGCACTTCCTCATCACAAAAACATTGGTGACGGTTTACGACATCGATCTCGCATCGGACTCCGGTAGTGAAGAAAGCATTCACGCGCAGGCGAACGCGGGCTTCGGCAAGGACAAGAGCGTTGATTTCCGCGCGAACTTCAATGCCGTGCCGGTTCGCACGTGGTTGCCCGCGGCATGGAAAGGACGCGTGAACGGCAGCGCTTATGGTGACCTTCGCTGGACAGGAAAAGACCCGAAACTGGAAAGCTCGTCCGGGGAAGGTTCGCTGCGCATTCGTAACGGACGAATCGACGATGTCCCGCTTTTGCAAAAGCTCGCGGAGCTTTCACAGAAGAAATCAGTCGAACGTCTGGAGCTAAGCGATTGTTCGCTGCATTTTGCGTGGCGCTATCCCGAGATCGACATCAAGGACATCTTTGTCGAAGAGAAGGGGAAATTCCGGGTCGAGGGAGATATCTCCATCAACCGCCGTTCGCTTCGAGGCACGCTGAAGCTTGGCCTTTCGCGCGCGTATCTCGATTGGCTGCCGAATCCCGAAGAAGTCTTTAGCCGACCTGAGAATGGCTATCTGTGGACCCACGTTCATCTTTCGGGCACGATTGAGCATCCGGGGCAGGATCTCAGCCCGCGCATCATCGAGTTATTTAAAGAATCGCCCGGCGCATATCTCGGCCTGCTCTTTCGTCAGTTCGGAGATTGGCTAAAGAGGGCGTTTAGCCACGATTAACAGCGCGTGAGTCGTGGAGG
>DATBDI010000431.1:0-4206 GCA_036270025.1 Candidatus Udaeobacter sp.
ACGCGGGTTAACATTTAAGCCGGGGCGAAGCCATTGGTCGTTCTTCCTTGCATTCTCGATCTTTCCTTCGGCAGACTGGCGGCGCCATGAATGGACCCGTTACTCAGCTGAAAGACACAACGGCCAATCCAGCGCCGCTCGGGCTGCTTGGCTTTGGCATGACCACTGTCCTGCTGAACCTGCATAATGCCGGTTTCTATGAATTGAACAGCATGATTCTGGCAATGGGAATTTGTTACGGCGGCGCGGCGCAAGTTGTGGCCGGCATCATGGAATGGAAAAAAGGGAACACGTTCGCGACCACGGCCTTTCTTTCGTATGGATTGTTCTGGCTATCGCTGGTGACGCTCATCATCCTGGCAAAGCTAGGATGGGCTACGCCGTCCAATGATAAGGCCATGGCCGCATATCTGGCGATGTGGGGCTTGTTCACTGCGGTGATGTTCATCGGCACGTTGCGAATGCACGTCGCCGGCCAAATCGTTTTCGGGTCGTTGACTATTCTTTTCTTTCTCCTTGCTATCGGTGATTTCACAGGCGCCGGTGCTGGTTTCAAGCAGTTCACAGGCTACGAAGGAATCTTCTGCGGTTTCTCGGCGATCTACACCGGCCTCGCGCAAGTGCTGAATGAAGTCTTCGGCAAAGTTGTCCTGCCACTGGGACCGGTGGGGAAGTGATTTCCACCACGAAGGACACGAAGAGCACGAAGAATTTTACATCACGAACCGTTTGATGCCGTTCTGCAGTTTCGTGACGTTGAAGTTTATTAGTAGGCCAATTGGAATCTTGGCCAGCCGTATGTAGGTGAGAATTTGCGCCTGGTGGGGATTGGCAGGAGCGTTTCAACGCTCTTGATTTCAATGATTAGGCCACCACTCACGAGCAGGTCAATGCGATAGCCGCAGTCGAGGAAGATTTCTTTGTAGCGAACTGGTAGCGGCACCTCCATCTGAAATGAAATGCCGGCCCGCGAGAGCTCGTAAGCCAGGCACTGACGGTACGTTGATTCGAGCAAGCCTGGTCCCAGATTGCGATGCACTTCAATCGCGCATCCAATGGCGCTCCGCGACAATTCATCAAACTCCATCTTCGTGCCTCTTCGTGTCCTTCGTGGTGGAATTTAAGCCTGCTGCTTCAACAAACTCGCCGCGAGTTTGAGCGCCGAATCGCTTTTGCCGCCGAGCATGCGCGCAATTTCCTCCTGACGAGCTTTGCCTGTGACTTCACGCAAATTGGAAAACGTGCGGCCGCGAGTCACATCCTTCGTCACGACGAACTGTGAAGAGGCGGTGGCCGCCACTTGCGGCAGGTGCGTGATGCAAATCACCTGATGGTCGCGGCCGAGCGCTTGCATCTTTGCGCCCACCGCGCCTGCGATTTCGCCTCCAACGTTCGTGTCGATTTCATCGAACACCAGCAGCGGAATGGAGTCATGCGCCGCTAACGCAGACTTGATTGCGAGCATCAGCCGTGAGATTTCGCCGCTGGATGCAATCGCGCGCAGCGGTTTGAGCGGTTCGCCCGGATTTGGCGAGAACAGTAATTCGGCCGAATCGAACCCGTTTGGGCGCGGCTCATCGAGCGGACCGAGTTTTGCTTCAAATTCCGACTGACGAAACCCCAAGTCGCGTAAATTACGCCGGATGTTTTCCGAAAGCTTCGGGGCGGCTTTGGCTCGCAGCTTTCTGAGCGTCTCGCCAGCGCGATTCATTTGCAGGCGGATATCAGCGATTTCTTTCGCGAGCCGCTCCAATTCCGCGTCGCGTCCTTCGACTTTCTGCATTCGTTCTTTGGCGCGCTCACCGAACGCGATCACTTCGGCGATCGACCCGCCGTATTTGCGCTTCAAAGTCTCAAACAGCGACACCCGTTGCTCCAACGCGGTGAGCTGTTCCGGGTCGAGATCGAGTTTTTCTGCATAGGCGGAGAGCGAGCGCGCAATTTCGGAAAGCTCGACCACAGCACCAGCGTGCGCCGACGAAAGTTGCGCCATCGAGCCATCGATCTTTTCAAGCTCGCGAAGGAGTCGCTGAGTTTCTGCGAGTTGCGAGAGAACGGAATCGTCTGCTTCGGACAGCTTGTTCGCGATCGCGCTGGCCAGCTCAATGAGTCGTTTGCTGTTGCTCGCCAGTTTGTAACGGTCCTCGATTTCTTTTTCTTCGGCGGCAGCGATATTTGCCGACGTGATCTCGGTAATTTGATGGCGAAGCAAATCGAGTTCCTGCTCGCGTGCCGTTTCCGCCGTGTTCAGCGCGGCATGCTCGGCGAGCAGCGTCTGTAATTGCCGGTAATGTTTCCGGTACTCTTCGAGTTGTTCCTCTGCCCGCGCGAATGAATCGAGCAAGTTCAATTGCGTCTCCGGCGAAAGCAACGACTGGTGATCGTGAGGACCATGAAGATCAACGAGCTGATCACCAAGGTTTTTCAGCACCGACAGTGTAGTTGGCGAACCGTTGATGAACTGTCGATTCGTTCCGCTAGAGGACAGAATGCGTTTCAAGATGAGATCGTCCTCGCAGTGTTCGATTCCGGCTTGATCTAGATGCGGGTTTAACTTTCGCAAATCGTTGCCGCTGAAAACTGCCTCCACTGTGCAAACAGCAGCTCCGGTGCGAATTAGCGATTTATCCGCGCGGTCGCCCAGCAAGAGTTGCAGCGCCCCGATGATGATCGATTTCCCCGCGCCTGTTTCTCCTGTGACGGCAATGAATCCTTCGCCCATCTGCCAGTCGAGCTCCTCTACAAGCGCGAGGTTCTTAATTCGCAGTAACGTGAGAACGGCAGGCATTCGGCGAAAGTTGATAGTGAAGAGTTGAGATCGCGCGCTGAAGATTTCAAACTCTTACCGACCAAGTTTCAACTCTTGAAACCACGCGGCGGCCTGTCGCTAACGCATAAAGGCATCTCACGAAAAACTGAAGCCGGGAAGCGCGCAGCGCCTTACAGGCACGATCTGTAGGTTACTATCGGAACTTAGCGAATTATTCCGCGTTCGCTGGCTTCGATGAATTTTATGATCTCAGTGATCTCTTCTGTCTGCGGTAATTCTTTCTGCATCGCCTCGACGGCTTGGCGCGTATTGTATTTCGAGCGGTAAATCAGGCGGAAAGCTTCTTTGATTAGTTTGACGCTTTCGGGCGGATAATTTTTGCGTTCCAAACCGATCAAATTGATTCCGCGAATTTCCGCGGGGTTGCCATCGGCGATCATGAATGGCGGAACATCCTGCACAATCTTCGAGCAACCGCCGGTGATCGCGAACCGACCGATCCGGCAAAATTGATGCACGGCGGTAAGCCCGCCGATGACTGCGTGATCGCCCACCTGCACGTGTCCCGCCAACGTGCCGTTGTTGGAAAAGACAACGTCGTCTCGCACGATGCAATCGTGTGCAATGTGGCTGTAGGCGAGAAATGTCCCGCGATTGCCGATATGCGTCTTCCCTTGACTGCTCGTGCTGCGGCTGATTGTGACAAACTCGCGGAACGTATTCTCATCCCCGATTTCCAGATACGTCGGCTCGCCGCTGTATTTTAGATCCTGCGTTTGCTGGCCGATGGAGCAATACGCATAGAACTTGTTTTTCGATCCCGCCCTGGTGGGTCCGCAGAGCGTGACGTGATGCTGAAGCCAGCAGTTCGGCCCGAGCACGACGTCGGATCCGATTACACAGTACGGCCCAACGATTGTGTCGGCGCCGATTTCTGCTCCGGGATCGACAATCGCCGTGGGATGGACCTGCACGTCAGACATTTCCGGAATGACGAACGCCTAATGACCAATGACGAATTAATGACGAATACGGAATTCGGAGATTAGTGACACCCAGCTTTTTGTCATTCGTCATTTGGACTTCCTTCGTCATTCGACATTCGTGCTTCATCATTCTCTTCATTTGTCCAGGAACGTGAACATCAGCTCCGCTTCGGAAACGACAGCGTCGTTCACTACGCAATAGCACTTCGTTTTCGCCATGCGATTGCCGCGCGCTCTCGTCAGCTCGGCGTGAATGAAAATCGTGTCGCCCGGAAAAACTGGTTTGCGAAATTTCACCTCATCCGCGCTCATGAAATAGCCGACACGACTCGAAGTCTTCGTCAATTTGAACAAAAGAATACTGGCCGCTTGCGCCATCGCTTCGACTTGCATTACTCCAGGCATGACTGGATGACCGGGGAAATGCCCCTGAAAAAACGGCTCGTTAAT
>DATBDI010000432.1:0-4762 GCA_036270025.1 Candidatus Udaeobacter sp.
GCGCATAAGGATCGCGCCTTTGTGCTATTCACTAACATGGCGGTCGCCAAGAATCGAGTGACCTCTTCGCACTGATTCGAATCTCGACTTTTTATTCATTACGAGGGTTCTTCGAGCATCTCGACATTGAACGACTGGAAGCGCGCATCGCCCAACAGTTCATTTCGTCTGCAACAATGGCTGCAACCTCTTCCACACCGTCTCGGCGATGATCTTCTGCCCGGCGGCAGTCGGATGGATTTGATCCGGCTGGTTGAGACCTCGATCGCCGCCAACGCCCTCGAGCAGAAACGGGACGAGCACTGCTCCATTCTTCGTCGCCAGCTCGGAGAAGACCTGCTCGAACTCGCCAGTGTAATCCGCGCCGAGATTCGGCGGGAGCCGCATTCCAGCGATCATGATTCTAGTGAGCGGGCTTCGCGCTCTTACTTTATCGATGATGGACTGCAGGTTTGCCTTAGTCACGCCAGGGGGCAGCCCGCGTAATCCGTCGTTACCGCCGAGCTCGATCACTAGCACGTGGATTGGCCGCTGCAGAAGCCAATCGATCCGCCGCAAGGCACCGGCGGTGGTATCGCCGCTAAGCCCGGCGTTTTCTACTTCGTAGGGCAGGCCCGCTTCTTCTATTTTCTTTTGGATCAGAGCCGGATAGGCATCTCCTTTGGCCAAACCGTAACCGGCGGTGATACTATCGCCGAGAAACACGATCGTCTTTTTCGGCGCGACCGCCGCAGTTTCCGCCAAGCTCCCCGTAGCGAGAGAAAAGCCAATGAAGAAGGCGAATAGACTGACTTGAGGTATTGTTTTGCCCACGCGTTGCGAAACGAAAGCGAGTTGCACGTTAACGTCAATGAATGCCTCTGCCATCCTGGATGTTCAGCGCTTGACGAAGTCATACCGCACGAACTCCGGTGAATTAACGGTACTAAAAGATATTTCGTTCGTTTTGGGACCAGGCGCGACGTGCTCCATCCTCGGACCCTCGGGAAGCGGGAAAACCACGCTATTGGGATTGTGCGCCGGGCTCGACCTTCCTACTTCAGGCCACGTCTGTCTGAATGGAATTGCCCTGGACGAAATCGGAGAAGACGAGAGGGCGCGAGTGCGAAACCAGCTGGTAGGTTTCGTCTTTCAAAGTTTCCAGCTGATCCCGACCCTGACTGCGCTAGAAAACGTCACCGTGCCGATGGAATTGCGCGGCGACCGGACAGCCCGACAGCAAGGGCTGAAACTCCTGGAACGCGTCGGGCTCGCGGAGCGCGTTTCGCATCTTCCGACCCAATTGTCCGGCGGCGAACAACAACGCGTCGCGCTGGCGCGGGCGTTCATTAACAAGCCGCTTGTCCTATTCGCCGACGAGCCCACGGGAAATCTGGACGCGGAGACAAGCCGGTCGGTGATTGACATCATGCTCGAACTGAATTCCAACTCCGGAACGACGCTCGTGCTGGTGACGCACGACCCAGAGGTCGCGTGTCTCACAGAGAAAACGATCCGGTTGCGGAACGGTGAAATGGTTCAGGATGGCGCCTAGTTTCATTCTCAAAATGGCGTGGCGCGACAGTCGTACCAGTCGAATGCGCCTTCTGCTCTTCTCACTTTCTATCACGGCGGGGGTCGCGGCGCTGGTAGCCATCGGTTCGTTTCGCCAAAGCCTTTCGCAATCGATCGATGACCAGGCGCGGACGTTGGTGGGAGCAGACCTGATCATCGAATCCACGCGTCCGTTCACCACTACAGAAGAAGGGTTTCTCGGTTCGATCGGCGGAGCACAGGCGCGCGAGGTGCGTTTGTCGACCATGGCTGTGTTTCTCGGCCGCGGCACGCGCCTGGTGCATCTTCGCGCGCTGAGCGGCGACTTCCCATTCTACGGAAAGATGGAAACTGAACCAGCAGAGGCAGTGCAAGATTTGAGGCAAGGCGGTCGCGCTGTCGCAGACGAAACGTTGCTCTTTCAGTTTGGCGCGGCACCCGGCGGTAACGTTTCGCTAGGCGGTCGCGATTTCGAGATCGCCGGTGCTCTGAGAAAAGTGCCGGGCGACGCATCAGCCTCTGCGAGTTTTGCGCCGCGTGTTTACATTGCGCTGCAGGATCTTCCGCTTGATCTGCTGCGTCCCGGAAGCGTGGCTCATTACCGCGCCTATGTGAAGTTTCGCGAAGGAACGGATGTGGCGCAGAAAATTGCCGCGCTCACGCCACAAATCCGACGCTTGGGCCTTGAGTTCGAAACGGTCGACAAACGAAAAAAGGATCTCGGAGCATCGGTCGAGAATCTTTACCGATTTCTGAATCTGGTCGGATTCATTTCATTGTTGCTGGGCGCCGTGGGGATAGCGAGTGCAATCCAAGCGCACCTGCAGCAAAAAGTGCGAACTGGCGCGATTCTGCGGTGTCTGGGTACTTCGACGAGCGGAATAGCATTTATTTACTTTATTCAGGCATCGGCGATCAGCCTGGCCGGAGCATTGTTCGGCGGTTTGGTAGGGATTGGACTGCAGCGAATTTTCCCGAGTATTCTGCGGACATTTTTACCATTAACGATTCGAAACGTGATTGCGTGGTGGCCGATTTTGACAGGCGTTTTGATCGGCTGCGGAATTTGCCTCCTATTCGCCGTGCCACCGCTCCTGCGGTTTCGCAGAGTATCGCCTTTGCTTATGCTTCGCTCAGCGGACGCCAGAGTTGAAACGCAGTCGTTCGCTCGTGATCCGCTATTGTTTGCAGCCTACGCGTTGATTGTGGCGAGCACCACAGCGTTCGCGGTCTACCGGAGTGAAACGTGGCTTCAAGGTTTGGTCTTCACCGTCGCACTTGGCGTCGCCGTTGCGATCTTTGCGGGAGTCGCGCGGCTGCTGATTGTGTCGCTACGCCGCTGGTTTCCGCTGAGCTGGAGCTTCGCCCTCCGGCAGGGACTGGCAAATCTGTACCGCCCGAACAACCGAACTCTTCTTCTCATTGTTTCCCTCGGTCTCGGAACTTTTTTGCTGCTCACAATCCATCTCACGCGGGACGTTGTGATGACGCAATTCCGGTCAATCGGTCGGAATAATCAGCCGAATATCTTCTTGTTTGATATCCAGTCGGACCAGAAAGATGCCGTCGCTGCGCTGGTAGGTTCTCTAGGTTTTCCGGTGGTGCAGAAGGCGCCGATCGTGACGATGCGGCTGAGCGAGATCAAGGGAAGGAAGAGCAGTGACATTCTGGCCGACCCGCAACGGAAGATTCCCGAATGGGAGTTACAGCGAGAATATCGATCGACTTATCGCGAGCAGATAGTCGAGACAGAAAAGGTCACGGCCGGGAAATGGATCGGCCGGGTCGATTATCATTCCGGCGATGTAGTTCCGATCTCGTTAGATCGCGAGATTGCGAAGGACCTCGGAGTCAATGTTGGAGACGAATTGGTCTTCGACGTCCAAGGTATTCCCATCCGGACGCGCATCGCGAGCCTGCGAAGCGTAGATTGGAAGCGTTTTCAAACGAACTTCTTCGTCGTTTTCCCGGCCGGCGTGCTTGAAGCCGCACCGACATTTCACGTATTAGTCAGCCGGGCGAAGACACCGGCGGATTCAGCCCGCCTTCAGAATGCAATTGTCTCGAAGTTTCCGAATGTCTCTGCCTTGGACCTTGCTGCGGTTATTCAAACGGTCGATTCGATCTTGAGCAAGGTGGCGTTGGTTATTCGGGTGATGTCACTGTTCACTGTCGCCGCCGGCCTGATCGTGGTGGCGAGTGCAATCTGGAGTGGTCGCTACCAGAGAGTCGAGGAGAGCGTTCTTCTCCGTACCTTGGGGGCATCACGTCGTCAGATCTGGCAAATCCTTGGTGCGGAATATTTCCTCCTTGGGTTTATGGCGAGTCTCACCGGCACCGGTCTGGCCGTCGCCGCGAGCTGGGCACTTGCGACATTTGTTTTCAAGCTCAGCTATGCTCCGACTCTTCTTCCGTTGCTGATCGCTACCGCATCGGCAACGACTGTAACGGTATTGATCGGGTTGCTAACCAGTCGCGGGGTTTCCAGCCAGCCTCCCCTTGAGGTGCTCCGGGCGGAAGTGGGATAGCCTCCCGTTCTTGCGTGCATCGGACACGCCGGATCGCGGATTTTGGTAGTGGGTCGGTTTGGATTACACTTTCCATCCTCGCGGCATTATCCGAGATGCAGACGGCGGTGGCTCGTAGTCAGGATTTGTCGCGAAGTATTTATATTCGCGAATTGGACGCTGCCATCAGTTTCAACGAAGTCGTAGCATGTGACGTTTTTTTCCTCTGAAGATAACTATCGCCATGCCGTAGTGGGACCTGGCGGTGGAAATGTTTGGGAGATCTACTTCAACCCCAAACGGGCCAAGGTGGAATGGGTCTGAATTAAGCCAATAGCAGCGATCGCCCAAATCGTGAGCGGAATGCGCGCGCTGGTATGGACCGAGTTGGCAACCGACCATTCTAAACAGGCCAGACTTACACTCTGGGCCGCCGAGCCCCGCGATACGCGTCGACAATCCAGATCGTTCGTCCCTGAGAATCGACGGTTGAGACGTAGTCGTAAGTCCAACCGCGTTTCTTGAGATTGTCGGCGATGATTTCCCAGTACTTCACGCAGGCCGCATTCTCTTGGGAACGAAACGTTCGGAGCTCAGGACTGATTCAGTTCGACTTGAACTGAGACAAAGATACGATCTGCACAGCTGGACGGCAAACAGCCACAAGAAGATCACGATATGACGACGAAAGCATTATTTGTTAAACTGGAGGCAAAACCGGG
>DATBDI010000433.1:0-14977 GCA_036270025.1 Candidatus Udaeobacter sp.
TTCGACGCGATGACCCTCGCCGCGTGCGGGCTCGAAGAGCAGGCGGTGAGAAATTACATCAAACAAAACAAGCCGACCTATCCCGATTTCGAAGTTTGGGTAAAGAAGAATGCCAAGTCGCTAAATCGAGACGCAATCGAGAAGCACAACGCGGCGGTGCGCGGTTACAATCATGATGACGAAACGCGCCGCGGTATTCTGAGCGCATGCGGCATGAGCGATGATGTTTCTGCCCCGAAAGACGCGGTGAACCTGAACAATCTCGACGACTGGTACGAGTTTCACCGCGCAGTGTTGAAAGGTTGATGAGTTGTAGGGGTGCTTGTATCAAGCACCTGAATCCGAATTAGGCGCCTGGCACAAGCGCGTCTACACATGGAACGGCCGATCCTACCTTTGACGGACGCCCATGCTGCGTGCGAGCATTCGAGCATGCGACTGAGTCAAACAATCGCAATACCCGTATTCCGGAAGACGGCTGAAACCTTTGCGGCCGGAGCGAAAACTTTAGCGCAACAATATTTCGTTTCGCCCAAAGTCTTCGCAGAAGAGCAAGACAGAATTTTCTCGAAGCAATGGGTATTGGTTGGGCATCAGAGTCAGCTTGCTGAAGCGGGCGATTATTTTGTGGCGAGGGTGGCGGGCGAATCATTGATCATCGTTCGTGATAAAGGCGGAGAACTGCATGGCTTTTACAACGTGTGCCGTCATCGTGGCACCCGGCTTCGCGAAGACAGAAACGGACATTTGTCCGCGATTCAGTGTCCGTACCACGCATGGACGTACGGGCTGGATGGGCGATTGATTGGCGCGCCGCACATGGACGATGTCCCGGGGTTTGATAAGGCCGACTATTCGTTGCATCCGGTGAACGTTGGACTTTGGGAGGGATTCATTTTTGTCAGTCTGGAAGACGCCTCAACACAGCGAGGCGGCTACATCTCACTGGAGGAATGGTTCGCGCCGTTGACGGGAAAATTTTCTCACTGGAACCTGCCAAAACTGCGCGCGGCGAAACGGATTGAGTACGACGTGAAGGCCAATTGGAAGCTGATGTTCGAGAATTATTCGGAGTGTTATCACTGCCCGGGCGTGCATCCGATGCTTTCTAAAGTTTCACCCTACGATTCGGCGGAGAACGATCTCACCAAAGGGCCGTTTCTCGGCGGGTTCATGAAGATCAATAAAGGGGCCGGCATGACGATGAGCGGCAAAGCGTGCGCGTTGCCGGTAGGGAAGATCGAGAATCTCCAGGAGGTTTTCTATTATTCCATTTTTCCGAACATGCTCCTCTCTTTACATCCGGAATACGTGATGGTGCATCAGCTTTGGCCGCAGTCGCCGGAGCGTACACTGATCGTGTGCGATTGGCTTTTTCATCCGGACGCATTCGGCCGAAAAGATTTCCGGCCGGAGGACGCGATTGAGTTCTGGGACATGACAAACAAACAGGATTGGCACGTGTGCGAACTGAGTCAGCAAGGCATTTCTTCGCGGGCATACGAACGCGGTCCTTACTCGGCGCGAGAAAGCATTCCCGCAGCCTGGGATGAGTACTACTTGCAGCAGATGAGCTGAGTTCTATCCACAGTAATCTGCGGACTTCTTCAGCGGCCGAGACAATCGCACTACAGGTTCGCGAGGATTTTCGTGGCCAGCGATTTTTCAGGGTCGAGAGCCGCGTTTGCAGGAAGACTGTGGATGCCAATCGTGATGAGGATGTCGCCCTTGACAACGTGCAGCATTGCCATGCCGGTCTCGTTTGGACAGAAGATGGCTTTATCGCCAAGTCCGGTGATTGGCGTCGATTTACCGCCGTCGGCAGGGAGAACAGAAAACATCGTCTGAGTGAGATGCGGCGGGGCTTTTCGCCCCGCATATAGAACATCGAACATGAGCGCCTTCTCGCCGTTGATCGCATGATAACTCCATTCGGAATCGTAGTAGCCATCAGTGCCGTTCTGATTGCGGCCTTTGGCGTCTTTCACCGGCACGCCCAAAATTTTCTCAGCATCGGACTTGGTGATGACTTTTGGGACGTCGATCTTGTCGCCGGCAGTGGCCCAGCGCGCGGCAACGCAAATAATGATCGAAATGGCGAAACCAACCAGTGTTCTTTTCATAAAGTCATCTCCGTGACGTTCGAGACACGAAGCATGACGGGACCCCAGCGCCACATCAATCTTCAATTATGCGCGGCCGAAGAATCGCGCTTTGTGATCAGGAATCTAACATCTAGTATCCAGCATCAGGAGCCATGCCGCCGCCGCTGACCTACGCCAGTTATCTCGATCTGGAGAAACTGCTTTCACTTCAGAAACCGCGTTCCAGTCCGCCGGAGCACGATGAAACGCTCTTCATCATTATCCATCAAACGTACGAGCTCTGGTTCAAGCAGCTGCTGCATGAGTTTGAAAAAATAAAACGAGATTTCTCGGCGGGCGATCTCTTTGGAGCGATCCACACCTTCAAGCGTGTGCGCACGATAATGAAAGTGCTCGTGGCACAGGTGGACATTCTCGAAACAATGACGCCATCCTCGTTCTCAAGCTTTCGCGACAGACTCGAAACGGCTTCGGGCTTTCAGTCTGTACAGTTTCGGGAAGTCGAATTCGCGTTGGGATACAAACGCCCGTCAGCTGTCCAATATCTGAAGCCGGAGTTCCCGGGGTACGATCGGTTGCAAAAGTTGCTTCTCGAACGCAGCGTGATCGATCATTTCTACGATTTCTTGGAAACGCGCGGCGCACAGATTCCTGACGACGTGAGAAATCGTGATGTGACCCAACCAAATGGACCAGACGAGCGCGTGCAGCAGGAAATTCTTCGCCTCTACAAACAATCGCCTGAATGCTCGATCCTGTTCGAATTAATGACCGATTTCGATGAAGGCTTGCAGGAGTGGCGTTACCGACACATCAAGCTGGTTGAGCGAACAATAGGCGCGAAAAAAGGCACCGGCGGTTCGCCCGGCGTGCCATTTCTGAAAGAATCGTTATTCAGGCCGGTCTTCCACGATTTGTGGGCGATCCGACATGAATTGTAACGCGACCGATCGGATCGCTAAAGAAACCAGGAACAAAATCGGACTCCTGCGTTCCTGGGTTCGTTAGAGATTTTCTAATCCGAGAAATTCGCGGGCGGTTTCGGAAAACAGCCGCGCTTTTTGTTGCGCGGAAAGTTTCATTAATTCAATGAGCTGGCCCGGTTTCGTTTCGCCCAGCGGGAAAGGGTAATCGGAGCCAAGTGCCACGCGTTGCGCGCCGAAAAGTTTAATCAGCATCTTTAAGGCGTCGGCGTCGTGAACGAGTGAATCGACATAGAACCGCGCCGGACGGCCGTCGTTCGCCAAATATTTTCGGGGATTCGTTTTATTATCGATCGCGACCAGGTCCGGACGAACGTGGAACCCGTGCTCGATGCGACCGATCGTCCCTGGAAACGCGCCGCCGCCGTGTGAAAAGGCGACGCGCAAATTAGGAAAACGCTCGAAGACGCCACCGAATATCATCGAGCAAATCGCGAGCGAAGTTTCGGCCGGCATCCCGACGAGCCACGGCAGCCAGTATTTCGGCATACGATCCGAGCCCATCATGTCCCAGGGATGCACAAAGATTGCGGCGTTGAGTAGTTCGGCCGTTTTCCAAACAACGTCGAGAGATGGGTGGTCGAGGTTGCGGCATTGGGGACCGTGACAATGGTCATTCGGATCGACGTGCGTGCCGATCTCGACACCGCGCAAGCCAAGCTCTCGGACGCAACGCTGCAATTCACGCGCGGCAAGATCGACATCTTGCAGGGGAATCGTCCCGAGCCCCGCGAAGTTTTCTGGACGAGCGCGAACAACCTCCGCGATGTGATCATTTAACATTCGCGAAAGATCGAGCGCGTCCTGCGGTTTGGCCCAATAGCTAAACATCACCGGCACCGTCGAGAGGGTCTGCATCGAAACCCGGGCGCGATCCATATCTTCAAGGCGGCGTTCGGGATTCCAGACGTTATCGGTGATTTCACGGAATACACGATCACCCATCATCATGCGCGCGCTGCATTCGTCGTGGTGCTCCAACCGGATGAATCCCGGGTAACCGTACTTTTTGTCCAAGTCCGGCCAGTCACGCGGCAAAATGTGAGTATGAAGGTCAATCTTCACTATGTTGTAGCGTCCGCTGTCTCAGCGGAACTTATGCGCTGAGGACAGCGCACGCTACAGCCTCTGCATCGGCTGCGGCTTCTCCACTTTCGTTCCGCATTTCTTGCAAGTGCGGCGTGCGTCGTCATTCCAGAAATCGAGCATCGCCTGGCTGAAATGCTCGACGATGTCCGCGCAGTCGAAATGGATATCTTCCACCAACGCCCCGCAATTTTCGCAGTAGAAAATGACGTGTTCTTTTTCTCCGGGCGGACGGCGCCGCTCGACAACCACACCGATCGTGTTCGGCGGCCGCTGCGGGGAATGCGGAACATTTGGCGGGATAAAGAACGTTTCGCCTTCTCTGACGATATGATCGACGATGCGGTCGCCTTCGCGCACGCGCACCTTAATGTCGCCCTTAAGCTGGTAAAAGTACTCCTCCGAATCGACGAGATGAAAATCGTTCCGCGCGTTCGGCCCCTTAATCACCATCACGAAAAAATCCCGGCCATCGTAAAGATAACGGTTGCTCACCGGCGGTTGAAATTTGTCGGCGTTTTGCTCGACCCATTTTTTCAGGTCAATCGGTGGTTGCACAGTCGTCATGGCAAAGAGCGTATTTGGCCATGCCCAAAGCGTCAAACCGAGGCGTGAGTTCGCAATTCCGGGTCGTTGGCCGCTGCGACGCCACTCGCCGGCGGGGTCACGAAACGACCATTACCCGGGTCAGAATCGACTTTAGAGTTGCAGTGCCTTCACCAAGACCACATAAATATCCCCTTCCATGAACCCCCGCCGTTTTTTCCAGATCGCAGCCGCAAGCTTGGTTGCGTTGTTAATATCCAGTTGCGAGGAGTATCCGCCTTATGCGCAACGGGGGTTCTATCCCCGCCCCGCTCCCGTGGGTTGGTGGCATGACGAAGGCGCTTCCGGCTCGCCTAAAATCATCGTGCATATCGGCGAACAGAAAGCTTACTTCTACAAAGGAAAAACATTGATCGGCGAGACAACTGTCTCCACGGGTAAACCCGGGTTTTCCACTCCACCCGGTCACTACACGGTCCTGTCAAAGGATGTAGACCACGTCTCAACCATATTCGGTGATTACGTTAATAGTTATGGCGGCGTGGTGAGATCAAATATTGACTCACGAAAAGATTCCCACCCAAAAGGCTCGCATTTCGATGGCGCGCGGATGCCGTACGCCATGTTCTTCAGGGGCGGTTACGCGATGCACCAGGGATATGTTCCACCGTTTGCTGCATCGCACGGTTGCATTCGCATACCAAAGGGAATGGCAAGTCGGTTCTACGAACACGCACCCGTAGGAACGCCGGTGACCGTAACAGAGTGACCGCCGCACATCGGACCGGCAACGTCGCACTAATCGACCGCGTGTAGGGACTGCGGCGCGGCCAGAGAATGGTTTGAGTTGTAGCCCCGAAAGCTTTCGGGGTGATGCCGGCATGCAAACAGCGCCTCGGTGTCGGCCGGGATCACCGATCCCGGCTACAGCGCAGGATTTTTGTGCTAAAATTTCGCTCGGAGCATGAAGCAAAGCATTATCGATGATCAACGTACCAGCGCCGTGCACTTGAGCACCGAGGAACTGCAACGCTATTCGCGCCACCTTATCATGCCCGAAGTGACAGCTGATGGACAGCGCCGGCTAAAAGCAGCGCGCGTCTTGTGCATCGGTGCTGGGGGACTGGGGTCCCCTGCGGCACTCTATCTTGCCGCAGCAGGCGTGGGAACAATTGGCATCGTTGACTTCGACACCGTCGATCTTTCCAATCTGCAGCGGCAAATACTTCACGGAACAAAGGATGTCGGACGCGACAAATTGGAATCGGCGCGAGACCGACTGCGCGACATCAATCCGGAGATAGACATCGAATTGCATCAATGCCGGTTCTCCAGTGAAAACGCTTCGGAAATCGTCTCCAAATACGACGTTGTCGTGGACGGGTCGGATAATTTCGCTACGCGTTACCTGTCCAACGACGTCTGCGTTTTTGCCAAAAAGCCAAATGTATACGGCTCGGTATTCCGGTTCGAAGGGCAAACGACGGTGTTCGCGCCGCACTTGGGCGGACCGTGCTACCGCTGCCTTTTTCCTGAACCGCCTCCTGCAGATTCGGTCCCGAACTGCGCGCAAGCAGGCGTGCTCGGCGTTCTGCCGGGGATCATTGGCACTTTGCAGGCGATCGAAACCATCAAGCTTCTCATTGGCATCGGCGAGCCGCTCATCGGACGGCTCCTTCATTTTGATGCGCTCAAGGTAAAATTTCGGGAGCTAAATCTCCGCCGCGATCCTCAGTGTCCGGTGTGCGGTGAGAATCCGACCATTTTTGCGCCGATTGATTATGATCAATTCTGCGGAAAGCGCCCGGATGGAACGGTCCCCGCTATCTCCGTAAGCGAGCTGAAGCGGAAGATGGATGCGGGCGAAGCATTCCAGTTGATCGACGTGCGAGAACCATTTGAATATGAGATCGCGCGTATCGATGGCGCGAGGCTGATCCCGCTGGGAGAAATCGCTGAGCGGGCCGACGAGCTGCCGCGTGAGCAGCCGACCGTTGTTCATTGCCACAGTGGGCAGCGCAGCGCTCAAGCCGTGCGCCTGCTGCAAGAGCGCGGCTTCACGAGCGTGTACAATCTCGACGGAGGGATCGATGCGTGGTCGGACGAGATCGATTCAACCGTGCCAAAATACTAACGCAGCTTCTGTCAGAACGCGGCCTTCGGCGCGCCTTGGGAATGTTGCATTAACACCGCGGCTTTAGCCCGGTGTTAAGGAAGTACTCGAGCAGAGAACCGTTTTAACGGTTTTCACACATTCGAGGCCGTCGAAACGGCTGCCAACTGAGTTGCGCTGAAGGCACAGCGCTAAACACGCGGTGTTAATGAGATTACTTCAATGTGTCAGCGAGTTGTTTCGGGCTTGGAACATCAGTCCATTGCGCCAGCAGCTTGCCATCGCGCGCGAAAACCAGGACCTGAAACTCCGCTCCCCTGCCCTGTTCGACGAGTTGTGACGACGCTGTTCCGTCAAAATCCGGTACGACGAAGATGTCGTCCCTGGCGTCACGCACAATTTTTTGTGCGTCATACCGCGCCTGAAGGCGTTTTGCCGCAGTCTTGATGCGATGCCGGATAAAGGCGGTAGCGATGCGGCGCCCGACCGCAGCATGACTTCTGGCGAAACGAATAATCGTAATCATTTTGTACTCAGGATTGCCTAAGCAATGATCGGGCACTCGGTCTCCGACGGCGCGCGCTTTCTCCCCATCGGCCGTCCCCGCCAGCACCAATAGCGTGACGTGCCCGTCAGCGGTGGAAAGTTTCTTGCCGTCAATGTCTGTGAAATTAAACGAGTAGGTCGCGCCGCTCGAAAGCGCTCCGTGCACAAGCACACTCCCCAGACACCAGGATGTCGTTGCAACGAAAAAGAATTGAAGTGCGCGCACGTTCACAAGTGAGCAAATTGCCGACGATGTCGTCCACTGACAACCTCTGGTCTGCTCTACGCCGCTCAGTTTCTCAATTGGGCCGTTCGATGGTTCTGAGGGCTGGCTGTTTCGCGACGTTGTTGATGTCTGTGTTCGTCGGCTGCGATCAGCTGGGCGGCTCGCGCCACGCGCAGTTGATGCAAGATGCTGACAACAAGTCGGCACAGGGAGATTTTGCGCGAGCGATCAACTTGTATGAAGCCGCACTCGCCGATTCGGAAAGCATGCGAAGCGCTGAGATTCATTACAAACTGGCTCTTCTCTATGACGATAAACTGAACGATCCAGTCAGCGCCCTGCACCATTTCAAACGCTATCTCGAATTGAGTCCGAACGGCCCTCACGCGAAAGACGTCAACAATTCCGTGAAACGTGACGAAATCGCTGCGCTGACCGCCTTGTCCGGCGATTCTGTCATCACCCGCTCCGAAATGGCGCGGTTGCGGAACGAAAATCTCAATCTCCGCAAAGAGCTGGAAACGCGCACTGCATCTTCACGACTCGTTGCGGAAAAATCGCCGGCCAATGATCCCGGCTCAAAAAAAGGCGCAACAAAGAAGGCAAACCAAACTTACGTTGTGCAGTCGGGTGACACTCTCTTCTCTATCTCGCGAAAATTTTACAACTCACCGAAGCGCTGGAAACAAATTCTTGAGGCAAACCGGAAGAGCATTCGCGATCCGAAAGATCTTACAGTGGGTCAGACCCTGGTAATTCCCTGAGTGTCGCGCTGCGTTGTAACCGGGATCGGTGATCCGGCACGATGAACCAGGTCAACGGGACCGGCATCACGATGCCGGCTACAATTTCACGCTGGTAGCCCGACTAATTCGCGTTGCCACGGAACCAGTAACGATGCCGCTCGGGCGCTGTTGGCGGCGACGGCTTCGAGGGCGCTCCGCGGCGCAATGAATGACGGCTCTAACCCAAGCTGCTCAGCCGCTTTGTCGCGGCGACGCCGCAGTTCGTCGATGCGTTTCAGTGTGTCAGGACTCGGTCGGACACCTCGCCGGAGGCGCAAAACTGGCCAATTCGATTCAGGTTCGTCGAGGCCTCTGCGCGCCGCCTCGCAAAATGCCTGCCGTCTGCGCGGTGAGAAATGTTTGTAATCAGGCACACCGCCTGAAGCGAAAGTTGTCGCAGCTTCTAGAAGATGTTCATTTCGCAGAACGTGAAACGGCGGACGATCTGCCCTTTGTGCTTCTCGGTCGCGCCATTGCCAAAGAGCACGAAGCACCGCAGCCGCTCGGCCTCGAAGCAAGCCGGACCCGGGAATACGCCACAGCTCGTCCTCATCCCGCACGCGCGACATCGACGCCTGTTCGATCGCGCGTTGACACGATTGCCGCAGCCAATCGCCGCGCTGGTGGCGATCCAGCTCCGCCTGCAATTTTTCAGAAAGCGGTAGTAGATAGCGCACGTCGTTGATTGCGTACTCTGCCATTCGAGCGGGCAACGGTCGTTTTGCCCAATTCGCTTTCTGCGATCCTTTCGGAAGTTCCAGGCCAAAATAGAGTTTTAGCAGAGCAGCCAGGCCGAATTCCCGAATCCCAAGCAGGCGGGCGGCAATCAGCGTGTCGAAAATTTTATGCGCCGTAAAACCTAAGCCGCGACGCAGCATTCGCAGGTCGTAATCGGCGCCGTGCAAAACAATTGCGCGCAGCTCAAGCACTGCGCGCAACGGCCCAAGGTCGACGGCAGCCAGAGGGTCCACAATGAAATCGCAACGTTGTGGCTGGGATCCCTGATCCCGCTTGTTGGAGGCAGTTTTCACATCCGAGCCGGCATCACCGATGCCGGCTGCCGCCGGCACACTGATCTGAAGCAGACAAAGTTTCTCGCGATAGCAATGAAGGCTGTCTGCCTCCATGTCGATGGCGACCCGATCGACCGCGGTAATCTTCTCACACAGCTCGGCTAACTGAGTATCGGTCGCAATTAGATCCGCTGGTAATGACGAATGGCGAATGACGAAGTCCGAAGGAATGACGAAATCCGAAGGACGACGGGCGCGCTCCGACCCTTGCTTCGTCATTTGGACATTCCGGCTTCTTTCGTCATTCGCCATTCGTGCTTCGTCATTTTCCGTCACTTCAATCCACTCAACAGGAGCTCTGCGTTTGTCTTCGTCGCGTGCAGGTTGTCGATCAGCTTTTCCATTGCCTCGAGAGGCGGAAGTGCCGTCATCGTTTTGCGCAACATCAGCACGCGCTCCCATTCATCAGGATGATAGAGCAACTCCTCGCGCCTGGTAGCGGAGAGAAGCGGATGAATTGCCGGATAAATTCGCTTCTCCTGCAACCCGCGATCGAGATGTAGCTCCATGTTTCCAGTTCCCTTAAATTCTTCGAAGATCAGCTCGTCCATCCGACTGCCAGTTTCGGTCAAAGCGGTGGCTAAAACGGTCAGGCTGCCGCCTTCCTCGGCGTTGCGCGCCGAACCGAAAAACTTCTTCGGCTTGATGAGGGCTTTCGCCTCCACACCACCGGACATGATGCGGCCCCTGCCCGGTTCGAGATTATTATATCCACGCGACAGCCGCGTCAGGCTATCGAGCAGCAACACGACGTCACGCTTTAGTTCCACAAGCCGTTTAGCGCGTTCCAGCACCATTTCCGCTACTTCGACATGTCGGTGCACAGTTTCGTCAAAGTTCGAATGATAGATTTCGCAGTCGATTTCCCGCTCCAAATCGGTGACTTCTTCCGGCCGCTCATCGACGAGAAGCAGGATCAGCGCAATCTCGGGATGATTTACCCGAATGGCTTTTGCGATTTCCTTTAGCAGGATTGTCTTGCCGACACGCGGCGGAGCGACAATGAGACCGCGTTGGCCGCGCCCGAGCGGAGTTAGCAGATCCACCGCACGCGCGCTGATCGAGTTCGTCTTCGGATTCTCCAGAATGATTCTGCCCTGTGGAAATTGTGGAGTCAGCTTGTCAAAGTGAGTCGGTTCGCTCCATGCCTCGGCGGGCTGGCCTTCGATCCTGGTGATCGTCTCGAGCGACAGAAACTTCTCACGTTGCACTGGCAGTCGGACTGTGCCGGCAAGTTTTTGTCCCGGCCGCAGATGATACTGTTCGACTAACGTGCGCGGTACGCATACATCCTCGGGAACAGGCAAAAAATTCAATTTCGGCCAGCGCAGCATTGCGAACGAATCGCTTACCTGATCGAAAAAACCTTCCGCCGTGAGTGTTGCGCCGCAGCCTAATGCCGCTCGGGCAATGTCGAGGACGTGCTGATGACGCGAGCGGACTGGATGCAAATACAAGTCCAAATCACGCGCTAACGCTTTTAATTTCTTTTCCGAGCACTCCTGCAGCTCATTTAAATCAAGCGAGAGCGGAGGTGTAGTCACGCCTGGATCGGTGACCTGCGCGTGTCCGTGCGGCTTGCTTTGGTCCCCGTCTTCCGTCTCCGGAGCTGATAACTCTAGCTTTTCATCCATGACTGATGTTGCCAGAGTGCCGCCAGAAATCGCGCCTGGTCGGCCAGCATTGCTCGGTCGCTGTTATTCCAAACGACGTGATCTGCGCGCCTGGTTTTTTCCTCGAGTGGCATTTGTGACTTAATCATCTGTTCAGCTTCTGCTTCCTTGAGCGACATTCGTTGTGCCAGTCGCGCCAACTGCACCTTGTATGAGCACGCCACGACAACGACCCGGTCACACAAGTTTTCACCTCCGGCTTCATAAAGGAGTGGGATATCAGCAATGAAAAAATCCGGGGAATTGCGGTGCCTTCTCGCCTCGGCCCTCCATTGCCGTCGAATCCGCGGATGGAGGATGCGCTCAAGCAAACGTCTCTTGATCGCGTCGGCAAATATTATCGTTCGAAGTCTGTCGCGATTCAAGTCGCCAGCGACCGAAAACACGCCCGGTCCGAATGCACGCCGAATTTCTTTCCTGACCTCCGGAACATCCACGAGCGTGCGCGCTGCCTCATCGGCGTTGAAAAAATCTGCATCGGGCAAAATTTCACGAAGACAATCGCAAAATGCCGTTTTTCCTGTGGCAATTCCGCCAGTAATCCCAATTGCAGGCATCTCCACAACTTAAACGCTCGATCGAGGGCGGTGTCAGCGGAAAATTCCACAAAACAGAAAGGCGCGGTTAGCCAGCGGCTGGTCGCTTCAAAGCGAACGATACAGGGCTCGAAAATGTTTTGATTGTTTGTCCGGTGGTAAACCGAGCTATCTTCCTCACTCATGATGCAGCAGACTCTGGCAGAGAAAATCGGATTGGTGTTTGGGGTGGCGAACAAGCGCAGCATTGCGTGGGCGATCGCTAAGGCATGGGCCGCGGCAGGCGCGCGCCTGATTTTTAACTACCAAGGCGAACGATTAAAGGAGAACGTCGAGGAACTCGTCAACGAGTTCGGAGAGCAAACGCCGCTGTTTCCCTGCGATGTCTCAAGTGACGATGAGATCAAAACATTCTTCGACAACGTGCGCAGCCAAACCGATCGAGTAGATCTCATGCTTCACTCACTCGCGTTCGCTCCGCGAGAAGCATTGGAAGGCGATTTTGTCAGCACAACGCGCGAAGCATTTCGCGTCTCGCATGACATTAGCGCTTACTCGCTGGTGGCGCTGGCGCGAGAAGCGGCAGCACTGATGACGAACGGAGGAAGCATTGTCGCGATGACTTACTATGGGTCGGAGAAGGTGGTGCCTCACTACAATGTCATGGGCGTAGCCAAGGCCAGTCTCGAGGCTAGCACGCGCTATCTGGCTTACGACCTTGGGCCCAAAAAAATCCGCGTGAATTGTATTTCCGCAGGACCTGTTCAGACGCTGGCCGCGCGTGGCATCAGCGGGTTTACGTCAATGCTGAAGCATTACCAGGAACGGGCGCCGTTGAAGCGCAGTTGCGATACGGCAGAACTCGGGGCAACCGGAGTTTTTCTCGCCAGCGACGCATCGGCAGCCATTACCGGCCAGGTAATCTACGTCGATGGCGGCTATCAAATCATGGGGATGTGATCCGGTCTTCGTGTCGCTCATGCTCATGCACAAAAAGAACCGACGTATGATCGCGCGAATTTGGAACGGCTGGACGAAGCGCTCGGACGCACAGACCTATGAGAATATGTTGCGGAGCGAAATATTGCCGAGCATCGCCGCGCGAAAGATCAACGGCTATCGCGGCGCCGAGTTATTCATTAGCGAAGATGGCGATGAAGTCGAATTCGTCACACTTCTTCGCTTCGATTCCATGAACGGCGTCAAGGAATTCGCGGGCGACTACGAAAGTAAGCCAGTGATTTTTCCCAAAGCCGAGGTGCTCATTGCACGGATGGAGCAGGCGCGGCATTATCGAATTGCGATCGGCAGATGAATTGTAGGGCAGGCGCATCGCCTGCCGTTTATTCCCGTTTGGCAAGCGAAGCGCTTGCCCTACAACCGGCAGGCGCGACGTTGTTCCTATGCAGCTTGCTTCGAAGCTTCGAGAAATCCTCGGCGACGCTGCCGTTGCTGATGATTCCGAAACGCTGGCCGCGCACAGCGGTGACAAATGGTTCGCAGCGCATCAGCCACAAGTTGTTGTCTTCGCAACGTCTACAAATGACGTCAGCAAACTTCTTCAGTTCGCCACGCGGCAAAAAATTCCGGTAACAGCGCGCGGCGGCGGCTTCGGGTATGTGGGTGGCTGCGTGCCTGCGCGCGGCGGGATCGTGTTGTCCCTGATGCGGATGAATCGGATCAAAGATATCAGCTTTGTCGACGCCGTCGCGGTCGTGCAACCGGGTGTTTTCACTGCTGAGCTCAAATCGGCTGTGCGTTCGCAAAAATTGTTTTATCCACCAGACCCGGCAAGCATGAAGGATTGCACGATTGGGGGAAATGTCGCGACGAACGCGGGCGGTCCGCGTTGTCTGAAGTACGGGGTCACGCGCAATTATGTGCTCGGACTGGAAGCTGTGCTGGCCAATGGCGACGTGCTGCGGACCGGTGGCCGCGTACACAAAAACAAAACCGGGTTCGATTTGATCGGCCTGTTCGTTGGCTCGGAAGGCATGCTTGGCATTGTCACTGAGGTCACACTGCGCTTGCTCCCACTGCCGCCGGCGCGGGCGACTTTGTCGGCGGCATTTGCTGCGGCCGCACAAGCCGCTGAAGCAGTGCAAGCCATCTTTGCGGCAGGATTCCTCCCATCATCGTTGGAGATCGCCGATCAGTTCACACTCGAAGCGGCTCGGCGCGACGTGGGCACAATGATTGTTCCCAACGGAAACGCCCATCTCCTTGTTGACCTCGACGGACAACAGGAGAGCGTTCGCAGCGAGTCTGCGGCCATTCGTAAATTGCTTGAGCAACGAAAACCGAACGCGCTGGACGTGGCTAACACAGAAGCAGACTGCGAAAAGCTCTGGGAACTACGCCGGCAGTTCAGTAATTCACTGCGCGCAACTGGGCTTACAAAATTGAACGAAGACGTCGTTGTGCCGCGCGGTCATCTTGTCGATCTGATGGAATTCGCGGAGTCATTGCAGGCAAAGCACGGGTTTCCGATCGCGTGCTTTGGCCATGCGGGCGATGGCAACATTCACGTCAACATCATGGCGGATAGATACAATCGCGACGCGGCCGTCCGCGAAAAAGTCGGGTCTGCGCTGGACGATCTGTTTGCGCAGGTGGTGGCGTGGGGCGGTGTAATCACCGGGGAGCACGGAATCGGTCTCGCAAAAAAGCGATGGTGGCCGGAGGCAACGAGCGAAGTCGCGCGCGACGTGCACCGGAAACTGAAGCAGGTTCTCGATGCCGACAACATTTTGAACCCCGGAAAATTTCTCGACGGCGAACTTCAGGGCGTTGACTAGCGTGACACTGATTGGATGTCATTAACATCTCGCTTCAGCGAGGTGGCAGACACGAGAATAAACGCAACCGCTTGAGCGGTTTTCATTCCCCGGCAAAACCGCTGAAGCGGTTAGACTAGACCTTGGTTCACGTACACCTCGCTCAAGCGAGGTGTTAATGACAGGCTGTGATTCGTGAACTGATTTTTTCCCGGTTGACTACGCCGCATAACCGGTGACATTGGCGCACTTTAACGGGCGCATCCGAATTCGCCGCGAGTGACGCGCATCCGCGTCCTCGGCCACGAACCAATAAGAAAGGCTCACGTCTTTCGTTTCGCGCTGCCTAACAACTCCAGTCAATGAAATTTCAAAAACTTACTCACACGATCGCGTTGATCCTTTCGTCGATCACTTCTCTTTTCGCACACGGAACTGCTACAAAAGCGGAGCCGGCAAAAACCAAGTTCAGTAAAAAATCCCAGAAATCGTCGGACGACCGCACGTACGATGTCACCTCACTCGCGT
>DATBDI010000434.1:0-5666 GCA_036270025.1 Candidatus Udaeobacter sp.
CGAGCGTGCCGCGTCGCCCTTGTTCTATCGTCAACCGGCTGACCGAATCAGTCAGACTGCGTGCTATACCAAAGTCTGCCACTTTCAAATCGCCGTGTTGATTCACCATCAGGTTGGCCGGCTTCAGGTCACTATGGATGATCTTCGCGCGCGTATGCGCATAATCGAGCGCATCGCAAAGCTGACATATCCAGATAGCAATCTCGTCCGGTTCGAAGACCCGCTGCTCTTTCTTCGCTCGCAGATTCGATAGCGTTTCGCCATCGATATATTCCATCGAAATGCAGCCGGAGCGTTCGTCGTGTATGAAATCGTGTATCCGGACGATGTGCGGGTGAGTCAGTTCGAGGCAGCGCTTCGTCTCACGTCTGAGTTGGTCCAACAACGCCCGATCCTGGATCATCAGATCGGGAAGAAATTTCAGTGCTACCTCGCGCTCCAGTTCGTGATCGCGTGCCAGCCACACAATTCCCATTCCGCCCCGGCCAAGCACCTTGACCAGTTTGTAACGCCCAAAGACCTTTTGTCCGCTGGTAGCATCCAGCGCTGTCTCAAGAAGGCAGCCTGGGCAGCCGCCCTCAGGCGCGTCGGCCGGGATTTCGGTTCCGCACTTTTGGCAAACTCTGGTTACACTGTTCACAGCTGCTTTCCTTGGGCGAAGCGTTCAGAACGCAGCCTTGCACCGGAGCGGTCCGGGGGATCAATCACGGTGGCAAAGTAGCCGCTCTTAGGCTTGGAAAAAAGGCTAAACCGACGAGCGGCGGCCCAGCGAACACCTCTAGCGACTGCCCCAGTTCGGAAGGCGCCTTGCCTTTACCATAGGCCTTTAGTAGAATGCCTCGGCGTGAGCGCGCCCCCAGAGGAAGGTGCCTGGTTGGAAGCAGCCGATGGCACCAGCTATTCGATCCGTGGAAGTTGTTCGCTGGGACGGACCCCTGGTAATACGATCGTGCTAGATTCGCCCAAAGTGTCGCGCCGGCACGCTCTCATCCATCTCCAAAATGTCGGTGAACTTTGGCTGATCGATTTCGGCAGCAGCAACGGAACTTTTCTGAACAAGCGGCGAATCCATCACCCGATTCGATTGAGCGATGGCGATCAGATCACAATTGGAGATCAGGTTTTCAAGGTCCGACAGCCGGTTGCCATTTCAGAGGAGCACAAAACGGACTTGGTGCAACGGACGCTGCGTGAGATCGAACATATTCGTTGCTGGCTTCTGCTCGCAGACATTCGCGGCTTTACACCTCTTAGTAGACAGATGCAGAGCGATGATTTGGACGTTCTGCTCGGAACGTGGATTTTTCGTTGCAAGGAAATCATCGAGAATCAAAACGGCATAATTAACAAATATCTTGGTGATGGTTTTCTTGCCTATTGGCCACATATGGCGACGAGCCCAGAAGAGATCGTAGCTGTAATTTCTGCACTTAAAGAATTGCAGCAAAAAAAATGGCCGGAGTTTCGATTCGTCGTCCATTTTGGGGCAGTCGCGATTGGCGGAGTCGCCTCGATGGGAGAAGAAAGCCTGATGGGCGGTGAAGTGAATTTGATCTTTCGATTGGAGAAACTGGCAAGTTCCCTGGGCGAGCCTTGCGCACTGAGCGAAACGGCACATACGAAGCTCGGAGAACTGGCTCCGGCACGTTCAATCGGCGAATTCGAATTGAAGGGCTTTGATGAAAAATGCGCCTTCTTTGCAGTTTAGCTTTGGCCGTCATCTCTTCCGCTAGGACGAAGGGTTGCGGGAGGGCGGTTGATGCCACCATGTTTGGCGCGTTTAGGCATTGATGATTTCTTTGCGCTTGAACGCAGGCTGCGGCACTGTTGCGCTTCAAACCGGTGAATCCCCAACACGCCGCTGCGGCGGCTAAGCCAGATCTCCCCCTGGAGATCGCACATCTTTTGCTAATCGACGTCGTCGGTTATTCGAAACTGCTCGTCAACGAGCAAATCGATGTGCTGCAAGAATTGAAGCAAATCGTGCGAAGTACGGACTGTTTTCGCCTCGCCGAAGCAAAAGACAAACTGATTCGAGTGCCAACCGGTGACGGAATGGCGTTACTGTTCTTTGAGAGCCCAGAAGAGCCGGTACGATGCGCGCTCGAAATCAGCAAGGCGTTGCGGGGGCGTCCTCACATTCAGCTGCGCATGGGCATCCACAGCGGCCCGGTCAATCGTGTCAGGGATGTTAACGACAAAACCAACATAGTCGGATCAGGGATCAATGTCGCGCAGCGGGTGCTGGACTGCGGCGATGCCGGACACATTCTTTTGTCGGCGCACGTCGCAGAAGATTTGGCCGAGTACCGGCATTGGCAAACGTGCTTGCACGATCTGGGCGAGTGCGAAGTGAAGCACGGCCTGCGCTTGCGCCTGTTCAATCTCCACAAGGATGGTCTCGGCAATCCACAGGTTCCCGAAAAACTCAAGCGACGAATGTGGAAACAGGGACCGATTCGGCCAGTAACTCCAGTGCGGTGGCCCAAGTTTGTCCTTGCGGCGTTAATAGTGTCGGTCGCTGCATTGGCGATCAGCGTTTGGCTCTCTTTCCATCGGCAATCACAAAATATTGCCGAGGTACTCAAGACGGGTGCGGCGACTTCGATTCCAGAAAAAAGCATAGCGGTACTTCCATTTGAAAATTTTAGCGCTGATCAGGAGAACGCTTTTTTCGCAGATGGGATCCAGGACGAGGTTCTGACGTACCTCTCCAAAGTCGCCGACCTGAAAGTAATCAGTCGCACAAGCGTGATGCAGTACAAGAATGCGACGACGCGCAATCTTCGCGAGATCGCCCAGCAACTCGGTGTGGCGAATGTATTGGAGGGAAGTGTGCAGCGCTCGGGCAATCGGGTGCGCGTGACAGCGCAGCTGATTGATGCAAGGACGGATACGCATCTTTGGGCAGAGCGGTACGACCGCGATTTAGCGGACGTATTCGCCATTCAGAGCGAGATTGCCAAGAAGATCGCAGACCAGCTTCAGGCCAAAATTTCCGTCAGCGAAAAGGCGGCGATTGAGAAAGCCCCCACCATGGATCTTGTCGCGTACGATCTTTACCTGCGCGCCCAAGCGCTGTTTGCCGATACAACCGATGCTGTCCATGCAAGAGAGAAACTGCCTCAAGCCGCCCAACTTCTTGATGAAGCTCTCACGCGCGATCCGAGCTTTTTGCAGGCGTGGTGTCTGCTCTCCAGAGTGCATAGCGTTGCCTATTTTCGAGGCCACGATCATACACCGGCGCGTCTCGATCTGGCTAAGGCGGCCCTGGATCGCGCTATGCGCCTCCAACCCGATGCCGGTGAAGTTCACCTTGCATTGGCCAATTATTACTACCACGGCTTTCGCGACTACAAACGCGCCCACAACGAGTTGGCTAGTGCGAGACAGACGCTACCGAACAATGCGGATGTGTTCCTGTACACTGGTTTCATCGATCGACGTGAAGGCCATTGGGAAGAGGCAACGCGCAATTTTGAACGCGCTCTTGAGCTGGACCCGCGCAACTTTTTCATTCTCCAGCAACTCGCTTTGGCTTACGCCTGGCAGCGTCGCTACGCCGACGAAGCCCGCAGCTACGATCGAGCGCTGACAATCGTGCCGGCCGATCCGAATACTCGCATACAGCAAGCGCAGGTTGCGTTAGATTGGCGGGCGGACATCAAACCGTTTCAGACTACGCTGGCGAGTTTGATGGCTGAAGATCCCAGCGTGGCGCTCGATATAGCCACGCTTGTGCCTTCTCTTTGCGATCGGACGTGGGCTGCAGCAACGCGGATCATGACAAACTATCCGCGCGAGGGTGCGGCGAACAATGGTGTCAATTACCCCTATGCATATTGGGAAGGGGTCCTTGCTCGCTACCGGGATGATTCAGTCAAAGCGCGTGCCGCCTTTGCCGCCGCACGCACAGAAGTCCAAATGATAGTGGATCAACAGCCGGATTTTGCGGCTGCTCTCAGTCTATTGGGAATGATCGACGCCGGTCTCGACAAAAAAGAAGACGCGCTAAAAGAGGGTCAACGCGCGTGCGAATTGCTGCCCATATCCAAAGACGCCATCGACGGTGCGTTCCTGGCCATTAACCTTGCGCAAATCTACGCTTGGATCGGTGACAAGGATCACGCCATAGAACAAATCGCCGCTTTAGAAGGTGCCCCAAACCCGCTCAGCTATGGTCTTCTCAAACTCCATCCCGACTGGGATTCGCTGCGCGGCGATCCGCGTTTCGAGAAAATTGTCACGTCGCTCGCACCGAAGTAGAAGGAAGACCGACTCCCGCAACATACAGCACAGACTCGCGGATGCCGTCTATCCCGAGCTCCTTTTCGATTAGTGTGTCCTTGAGTGCGGCTGTACAAAATGGCGCCAGCCCGAGCCATGTCGCCACAAGACAAAAAGTTTGGCAGAGATGTCCGGCGTCGAGAAGCACCACGCGATAGGCTCGAACGTGCTGATACTTCCACATAGTGCGTTCAAAGACTGCCGTCATTAAAAATAGGGCGGCTGCATTCTTAACGAAATGTTGGCGGGCGCAATACAGCCATGCCTTGTCGGGCGAAGCCTTCACGCTGATTGTCTCCAGCTGGTGGGTCGCCGGCTGATAGTGATACAATCCGGCCCTGAGACCTTTTACCCGCAAGGCCATGAGATACACTTCGCCTGGATGCCGTGCACCGGCCGATGGGCTGGTCTTATGAAGTAACTTCCCGAATCTGCGTGAATGCAAATAGCCATGGACACCCCAAACCAAAGAAAGCAGTTGGGATACAGTCTCAAGCGGCAACTGTTGTTTTGAGAATCGTCGATGCGTCTTGCGGCGCATCAACACCCGGGCGAATTCCGAATCAGGAAGAACGCGTCTCGGGAGTGCCGTTTTCGCCGCCCCCTTAACGACCTTGAAAAGTTTGGGTTGTGGCGTCTTCGGCAAGATTGCCTTCAAGCGGTCGGTGCTCCAATTGCTGCGATCGACGTAAACTGCGTCCTTTGTGCAAAAGTGAAAACTCCCCTGGGGCAGCCAAGCGGACCACTCGTTTGCGATCCGACTGTCCCGCTTCAGTTCCGGGGAGTCGTTCCGGAGCAAGAGTCCAAGCTTAACCAATTGAGCGAGCGTGGAACGAACGCTCCGCTGGGTATACTCAGCGAAATGTTTGACCGCTTCCCGGGAAGTTCGCCACCTGTCAAAGAACGCCAGAAGTTCGCAAGTAATCGGTTTTCCTGAAACAGTCCGTCGTGTGGCGAAATTTTGAAAACACAGCTGACCATTCTCCCAGTAGGCGAACAAGCACCTTGCCCGTCGCAACCGGATGGTCCGCCGCCGCATGTCTATCGGTTGATGCAGTATACTTGCAGGACAGCATCAAAGCCGGCTTCGTGACCTATTGGACCTTATGCGGATCGCCTTTGATTGCTACTAGCTTGGATCTAATCTCCCTCAAGTCCGCGTTAAGATCTTTAGCTTTGGGATCCGCCAGAAGTTGATCGACTTTCGCGATAGCTTTTCCCGCGTCGTTGTCAATTCTCTCTTTAGGGGTTTTTGCAGGGTCGGGCATTGTTGTTAATCCTTTCTTTTGAGCAACCGGAGCCTCAAAGAGTCCGATGCTTCACGTATTTCGCCGAGCATATTTTGGAAAGCGACGCAATGTCAATAGTCGCGACGTACC
>DATBDI010000435.1:0-4909 GCA_036270025.1 Candidatus Udaeobacter sp.
CAGAATGGCGGCTACACGTGGGTGCGGACCGGAACGTACAACAATGGCGTCCTCACGTTATTCTGAGGATGACCTACATAGAGTTGCAGCTCGTGCGGTGTAGCGGTGCTTGTGTGAAGCACCGGAACGAATAGGCGTTCGACACAAACGCTTCTACAACTGCCGATCGGGCGCATGGGTAATCACTTCATCAAAAATAAACGCGGACTTCAGCTTGATCATGCTGCGATTGGATCCGGCGCTCAAGGGTTTTCAGTTCACCCAAATCGAGACCGACTTCGAATTTCTGGTGAATTCTAACTCGTTCCTGAAGGTAACCCACGCGTAACCGGCACTAGACTGCCAGTTCCAGAGCCGGCGTTTGACACAAACGCCCTACAACAATTCAGGTTGCGCACCTGAGCCGGTGGGAGGCTTCAGCCCGAGCTTGCGATAGGCGTTAGCTGTGGCGACGCGGCCTTGTGCAGTGCGTTTGATGTAGCCCTCCATGATCAGGTAGGGCTCGTTCACCTCTTCGAGTGTGCCAGCTTCTTCGCCCACTGCGACGGCGAGCGAACTCAGGCCGACAGGTCCGCCCCCGAACTTGTGGATCAACGTTTCGATGATGCGTTTGTCCCACTGATCGAATCCGTCGCGATCGATCTCCAGCATCGCAAGCGCGTGATCGGCGACTTCGGCCGTGATCTTGCCTTGGGCCTTCACCTGCGCGTAATCGCGCACCCAACGGAGGAGGTTATTGGCCGTGCGCGGCGTCCCGCGTGAGCGCGCGGCGATTTCAGCCGCACCCGGAGCATCGATTTCCACGCCAAGCAAGTTCGCGCTACGAATAATGATCTTCTGCATCTGTTCGGCGTTGTAGTAGTCCAGACGCGCTGTCATTCCAAAGCGTGACCGAAGTGGCGCGCTCACCATGCCTGCTCGCGTTGTCGCACCGACCAACGTGAACTTCGGCAGATTTAGCCGCAGACTGCGCGCCTGCGGTCCCTGATCGATGATGATGTCGAGCCGGTAATCTTCCATAGCCGGATAAAGATATTCTTCGATTGCCGGCTGCAGGCGGTGGATCTCATCAATGAAAAGGACGTCGCCTTTTTCTAGGCTCGTCAAGAGGCCAGCCAGTTCGCCGGCCCTTTCAATGACGGGACCGCTGGTATTTTTAATGCTCACATTCATCGCGTTGGCGATGATGTAAGCGAGCGTGGTCTTTCCGAGCCCTGACGGGCCGCTGAGTAAAATATGTTCCAGCACGTCGCCGCGTTTTTTTGCAGCTTCAACCATCAACTCCAGGCGCTCGCGCACCTTTATCTGGCCGGTGAATTCGCTAAAGGCGGGTGGCCGCAGCGAGACTTCAAAAGCGGCATCTGGTTCCGGCGGTTTCATCGAGATGAATGCTGGAGTAGTGGAGTAATGGCCTGAAAATTTCTATACTCCAGCACTCCAAGACTCCACTACTCCAAATTTTTCGTGAGCACCAGCTCGGTTCCCCGTCGCTTGTGGACGTAATCGACTTCGTCGAACGCATTGCGAATGAGAAACAGGCCGAGGCCACCTGGCCTGACGACATCATGAGATCGGCCCTTCATTTCGTGTGGAAGCACCTGCTCGCCCCAATCGCGCACGCGCATGCGCACGCACTTGCGCAAGCCTTCCATGCGCAACGAGATGAGTTGGTCGTCGCGCAAACGGTAAGCGTAGCGAATAACATTGGTGCATGCTTCGTCGACACCCAGCACCATCAGGAGCCGTTCTCTTTCTGAGAGAGGGTAACCAATGAGAAATTCGCGCACACATTCGCGCAGTAAAGCAAGGTTCGCAGTATCACTGCTGAATTCGACTTTCTTCTTCTTCATTGGCAGGTGAAAAACGTGAGCAGATTTCCGATGGTGGTTCAAGCCTACGATAGCTTTTTTCAGTGCGCGGACATGTCCGCGCTTTTGAAAGCGGTCCGGCAGCTGCCGGATCGCAGCACTCCAAAACGTGATGGACACTCGCCCAAACCACTGTTCAATTCGACCGATGCGAAGATTGTTTGTCGCACTTTTACTTTTCGCTACACCTGCGTGGGCACAGGAGAACGCCACCGCATACGAAGCTCTGCGCGTGGTGGGTTCGCAATTAGGACAGGGCGCTTTGAACCACATTGTGACGATTACCGGCACGAAAGGCAATCCGCAGCCCGACACATGGAGAATAGTTCTGGAGGACCCGCAGGGCCGCGGCGTGCGCGAACTGCACGTTGCGGACGGCCGGATCGATTCCGACGATCGACCGGGTGAGTCCACAGTGGGCTCCGCCAAGGGAGCAACAATCAACGTGGCGCGGTTGAATCTCGACTCCAGCGGCGCATTCGCCGTCGCCAGCCACACTGCCGAGGCATCGCATGCTCAATTTTCGACAGCAGATTACACTCTGCGAACAGATGAGCGGGGCGAACCGACCTGGATCGTTACACTTTTAAGCAGATCTTCGCGTCCAATCGGCACGATACACATCGGCGCGACTCGCGGCACAGTTAAGAGAACCGAAGGAATGTTTGCCGGCGCAACAATGGAAGACGTAGAGACCGATTACGACCAGGGAAAAGGAACCGGGGTCATCAGTGATGTTAAAAGAAACATCAAGCGCACGTTTCATCGAACGCAGGAGGAAGCGCGCGGAATGTTTGAGAGAGTGAAGCGCTCTTTCTCCGATTTTATCAACCGGGAGTAGCCACGGAATCTTACAATGTGCCGACTCTCAAGACATCTGTTAATAACGTCTTGTAGCCGCTTCGCTGTGCGAAGCGTGACGTGCGAGTGTCTGCCTCGCCCGCAGCGCGCGTTCCACAGGGACGCGGCTACAGACGCAGACGACAGGAGAAAACGAATATGAATGGCGTATCCGATTCGTGGCCAGCTCTGGCTTTTGCCGAATGGAAGGACACGGCCACAACTCTGCACATGTGGACGCAGATCGTCGGCAAAATTCGCCTGACGCTGAGTCCATGGACGAATCATTCCTGGCACGTCACCCTTTACGTGACATCTCGTGGCCTGACGACTTCACCGATTCCTCATGGCACATCGACATTTGAAATTCGTTTCGATTTCATCGATCACGAATTGCGCATCCTTAAAAGCGATGGTGCGGCACGAGTGTTGAAACTGCGGCCGCAGCCGGTAGCGAAATTTTATCGTGAAGTGATGAATGGGCTAAACGAGTTGGAACTGCCTGTGGCCATCAACACCACTCCAAATGAGATCCAGGAAGCGATTCCGTTCGATCAGGATGAACAACACCGCTCATACGATCGCGAGTACGCGAATCGGTTCTGGCGCGTACTCGTGCAGAGCGATCGCGTGTTTAAGGAATTCCGTTCGCGTTTCTGTGGCAAATGCAGTCCGGTGCATTTTTTCTGGGGCAGTTTTGATTTGGCAGTGACGCGTTTCTCCGGCCGGCCAGCCCCGCCGCATCCGGGCGGAGTGCCGCATCTGCCGGATGCGATCACCCGCGAAGCCTACTCCCAGGAGGTAAGCAGCCTCGGTTTCTGGCCAGGCAACGACGTTTTTCCAACGGCGATCTATTATTCGTACGCGTATCCGGAGCCGCCGGGATTTTCCGAGACGAAGATTCAACCGGAAGCCGCGGGGTATGACGCCAAGCTGCACGAATTCGTTTTACCATACGACGCCGTTCGCACCGCAGAAAACCCGGATGACGCGCTGCTCGATTTTGCGCAGAGTACTTACGATGCTGCTTCTACTTTGGGGAAGTGGGACCGCCAAGCATTGCAAGAAATCAAACCTTCCTTGCATTTCACCCACCCGCGCCCGTAATTATCCGACATGAATCCCGGTTGTGCGGCCGAGCAAAGTGCCTGGCGCGAAGTCAAGAACGGATGGCGTCCATTGTACGGTGACGTGGACAAAATTGGCCTCGCGATCGAGTGGCACGATTTTCGCACCGATCGCTGCTTCAACTGGGGGCGCACGTTTCACCCGAACAGCCTGGAATTTTGCCTGAACCTGAATGGTCACGGCGCGGTAGGCACGGAAGGTTCTGCACGGAGCGATTATCTTCCAGGCAACTGCGGCTACTATGCGATCGCCGACGGACCGCTGCCTGCGTCGCGCCGCGCACATGACCATCATCAATTCGTAACGCTCGAGTTCTCGCGGGAACATTTACAAAAACAACTCGCGCGAAACGAAGCTGACCTGGAGCCGGAAATTCGCCGCATCGTGTTTGGAGAGAAAGAGGAGAGTGTCGTCGCGCCCGCGCGTCCGATGACGATCCAGCAACGCAGCGTGATCGCGATCCTTGCTGAGCCTCCGGTAGCAAAAGCGGCGCAGATTCTCTGGTACCAGAGCAAGGCGCTGGAGCTGATGGCGCATTTTTTGTTTGCGCCGAAAGACCCGGAATTTTTCTGCATGCGGCAAAAGCGCGTTGCGCGTGAGCGCGTTGAGCGCACGAAAGAGCTCCTCGCTCGCGATCTGACGAATCCTCCTACGCTGGAGATGATCGGGCAGGAAGTCGGCTGCAGTCCGTTTTACCTCAGCAGGATTTTTTCTCGCGAAGTCGGCCTGACAATTCCGCAGTATTTGCGCAACCTGCGCATGGAACGCGCGGCCGAGCTGCTGCGCACGGGTCGCTACAATGTCACGGAAGCCGCGACCGAAGTCGGTTATTCGAGCTTGAGTCATTTCAGCAAGGCATTTTGCGAGACGGTTGGCTGTTGTCCGGTGCTGTATCCTGCCGCGAAGAATGTGATTCTCGACCGCTGATCTGGCATTCTGAGCGAAGCGAAGGACCTCACAACAACGGTGTTGATCACGCTATTTCGCTCGTGTATCGCAGCGCGCATTGTGAGGTCCCTCGCCGTTTGCGCGGCTCGGGATGACGTTTGCGATTGATATCTGATCAAAATGAG
>DATBDI010000436.1:0-5242 GCA_036270025.1 Candidatus Udaeobacter sp.
GCGGTCGCCCCCGATTGTCGTGGGTTTGGCCGCACGACCGGCTGGGACAATTCCTGGGATGCGGACCCCTACCCCTTTCTTGCTCTCAATCTGCTGCGCGACCAGATTGCGCTCGTCTCTGCGCTCGGCTACCGCAACACAGCGATGATGGTGGGACACGACCAGGGCTCGCTCATGGCCGGCTATGGCGCACTGATCCGGCCCGACATGTTTCCCCGCCTCACGCTCATAGGGGGTTTCGGTTTCGGCGGGCCTCCATCGTTCCCATTCAATACGGCTAATGGCGCGCCCGTACAGCAACCCGCATATACCAACGCCGAACTCGACGAAGAGTATGCCAAACTCAATCCACCGCGCAGAGACTATCAAGGTTACTGGGCCAGCCCCGAAGCCGACAGGGACATGAAGCAAGTGCCTCCGGGAATGACCAATTTTTTTCGCGCCTTCTATTACATCTCAAGAGTAACGCCTTTTATTCACGAAGCTAGTCGGAATATCCGCATTTTTTCAGTGTCCTGCCGATCGGTAATGAATTTCGTGAGAGAATCGTTTTTTGCGGGACCCATGAGAAATTCCGGAAGTGTCTGGCGCAGGGCATTTGCCACGACAAATTCCGATGGCGGAACGCCGGGACGAATGGTTCGCAGCCAGGAGCCGAACGAGTCCCAAACGAGCTTGGGTGCGACGACGGCAAGGTACTGGAGCAGCCCCTGGGCGACAACGCCGGCCTGCATGAAAGCATGATAGGCGTGCATTTTGCGTTTGACACGGTTTCGGTAATCTTCCGACGTGCGATGTAGATATTGATTGCCGTTGCGGTAGAGCAACGGAATCATATCCTTCATCCAAAAATGGTAGGCGAATGAGCCGATCTGGCGGACGGCCTGCTTAAAGCTGCATTCGATCTTGAAGCGCAGGCCATAGAGACGGATGATATCGACGGCGCACAGCGTTGTATCCGTGCACATCAGGATGCAGGCCCCCCTTGTGGGGTGGATGACGGCCACAAAGCGCACCAGCAGCCCCACGGGGCGCCACAACATGTCACAGACGCGATAGCTCAAAGTGACGTTACGCTCGCCATAAACCGGACTGGCGATCTGCTGCATCGATTTGGGATCATCAAACAAGGACTTGAGCTTTTTCTTCTTGCCATAGGTCTTGGGTCGCCCCCTTGTCTTTTTGCCTTTCTTAGGCGTGGCGGGAGCGTAGGCGACTGCATTGGATTTGACCCGGGTCACGAGATGGTTGCCCTGCTTGAGCAGGCCGCGCGCCATCTTGCCGGCGGCGTAGTAGGCATCGGCGACAAAGTAGAAGGGGGCCTTGAGGGCCAGGATATCGATCAAGCCGAGCATCTTGTCGAGCAAAGTGCGCTTGTCGCGGTTGGACCATACCAGGCCTTCGTGGATGCGCACGGCGAGCGGCACGCAAAAGACGCTCTTGGCCGCGTGTACCAGCAATCCGACGGCCTGCATGGAGTGCCCCATGATGTATTCTGGCTTGGTGTTTGATTCCGATTGCTGATGCAGGAGCTTTACGGCCGGCATTTTCTTGCCGCGCTTGGGGGCTTTGATGCCATCCCCGACCAGGACCAGCCGGCCATTGACGCGCACAAGATGTGGGAACATCTGCAGCACGGCTTGGGTCCACAAGGCCGAAAGCCGGTCGAGATTGATGCCGCTGCTGTGAAAGTGATCGAGCAGCTTGGTGTAGAGTCTGGGCCGCAGATTCAAGGCACGCACGATGCTGGTGACGCCCAGCAATTCGAGGCGCACCGTCAAACCGGCCACGGCGGTGGCGAACCACATGAAGGTGCGCAGGCGCGAGAATGCCGGGCGCAGAAGAAGAATTGCATTCCACCAGATGCCCCACAGCGATAGCGGCAGTCCCCGATCCGGCATGGTCGAATCCATGGATTAAGTTGGGTCGGGTCACCCAATAGGCACCATAGATTCACAATTCGTTAACCATGTTTGGGCTCATGATCCGGATACGACGAGATGAGCTGCGTTGCGGCAATCGGAGACGACGCGCATTCCGGCACTTTGTCGGCATAATGGATATCCTGGACTACGCGCGGCCGCGCCAACACGAAACGGGCCTTGACGGCCCGGACCTGATTGAGGACATCATGGGCAAGCCACGCAAGGAACAGCCGGAAGCGGAAAGCATCTTCGCGAATAACCCCTTCATCGAAGGATTATTCGAGTGGATGGACTCGCCCGAGGGCCAGCAATCCATAGCGGTACGTGATGTCCTTTGGGATTTGCTGGAAGGCGTACAGGTCGACGCCAAGCAAAGGCAACTGATTTGGCCGGGAGCAAAACGTACAGCGCGAAAAGAACGGCTTGATCTCGATCAATCCGTTCAGCGCATCCAGAAAATGTGCCCGGAATTCCCCGGCGGCGAGATCGAGGAGTTCTTACTTGACTGGATCGATATGGGCTACGATCCGGAAAACTACTCCCAGGCCCAGCTTGACGAACTCGACAAGCTCACTGAGCGGTGGGTTGCCGACCATCGCCGAAAGGCAAAAACCTCAAAAAAACACAAGAGAACTCGTCACTCTTGAGATATTTGTGAGCGGTTTCATTTGCACAAAGTTTTCACCAATAATGGTAAGAGTTGGCGATGTATGAAATAAACATTCCCCACTGAGCTGAGGCTTTCACCAGATGGGCTCAGAGCAGCAGGACCCCATCGTCCCCAGCAAGGGAGCAGGCCCTGCAAGGAGCAAACCTTAGTCGTATGCAGAGGCAGGGCAGCGAGTATTGAGTGAACCACGTCGAGTGGGATTGTTTTCGTTTGGCTCACTGATTTTGATTGGGGGCGCCCCTCTTGCATTCGTCACTTGGCTTAAGGAACATCCTGATGGTCCAACACGAAGGTGCGGCAGGCCGCGCAGATTGCGTTACAAAGCTTACGTAACTGCTACCCGCGCCGGTGCTCCAGTCTGGACCTGAAACTCTGGAACGACTAACCTTGCACGGCTGAGAATGCCGTGCAGTTTTTTATCAATCCATAGATTATGATCCAACATAACTAGCTATTCACGTAATCCACTGCCGCTTGCGCATATCGATCATCAGCCATGCCCGTGCTCATTACCGTCGTCCAATCCTCTTTAACAACAGAATATCTGCCACGCCAGTAACATGGAACATTTCCGGTAGTCTCTCTCCCATCCAGCAAATGGAAACGGCGTTATGTTCTACCCGCAGCACCCTACCCACTCTTACGCCGCGCCACTACTGTAGGACCTCGGCAGTAAGGCCCTTGGATTTGCACGTCTCTGCTGCTCCCTGTAGCTCGGTTGCGTGACTCAAAACGTAGGCCTCGAGATCGGAAGCTTCTATTGGAAGTTTTGAGGTCTCGGCTTAGGTCTGGGCAAGCGCGGGCCATGATGCAACGAGAGCGATGAACGCAATCGCGAGCGGGGCAAGAAACAGTCTGGTGTGCAAGGACATTGGAGCCCCTCTCTGTTTTCTCAAAGTTGTCACTGCCGGAAGATGGGCGACCCGATCAGCGACATTTTCGCAGCGGGGGATGCACGGCTGAATTGGCTTGAGAATTGCGATGGGAATAACCGTATCAGCGCCAAGCGCTGCGGATGCTCGCCGACTCGCCGGAGGGGTGCACCGTCCCAATGATGCTGGCCCGCGGGTGTGCGATCATGGAACTGCGTCGCTTGGTGCGCGGCGAACTGGCAACGGCGGGCCGCGAGCGCGTGCCCCGCTCGCGACCGTCGGGTACAGTCGTACGGCTGCGGATCACCCAAGCCGGACGCAGGGCGCTTGCGGCTGCGGCTCTATGATCGGTTTGCGCACTTCCGACCGGAAGCGCGGCAGCGCCCCCGGTGCCCCTCTTGGCCGTCCGGCTGCAACGAACACTCCGTTGGAGGATTGGTTACCGCCGTTAAAATCAACTGTGATTTTCTTGCGGCAGACAGATGGAAGGTCAAAGGAAGCAGCGTATCGTCGGTCATGGCGGCTGCGGCACAGGGCTGATACGCGAGGCAACTTGTCGGGCAAACGATTTGCTACGTGAATCGGCCTCTTCATGCCACGGTCGCCGCAAAATTATTATCGTCGTCCATAATCCGGGCTAGAGGCCTAATAGCGCCGGCATTGCCGGTTATCCATCGAAAATGGCCTCTCCCATTTCGGCGGCCTCGCACATGACCGTGACGGCCGTTCTCGGCATATCCCGAAAAAGGCCACCGTCAGAGAAAACCGGAGACTCGATTGATCCTCATTTTCGACAGGCAGGGGGGACATTGTAAAACCTGATGATTCGGGGGGCGCATGAGACTCAGAATCTTGGAGGCGGCGACGGGCCGCGTGGCGCGGTTTCGGCCGCTCTTGGAAGAGTTGGCCGCGCTGCCCGCGGCTGCGGCCGTGGTAGTCCTCAATGAGCGCAGCATCCCATCGCCGAGAGGCGGCCGATGGTACGAAGCGCAGGTCATCCGAATGCGCAAGCTTCTGGCCGCTGGTCCGCGTCGCAGAACGCGGAAGCGGCTTTTGGAGCGCGATCGCATCGAAAGGCAGGGAGCAGCGGCAGGAGTCCATAGACAACGCCATTCGGATTAGCGGCGCTGCCGGCTCCTCATGGAGCTACCCCAAGTGGCTTGCCAATGCACGCATGACGGCTGTGGCCTGCGGATCGACGGGAGGACAAATATGAATGTTATCGTTGCGAGGATACTGTTGTTCCTCGCCTATGCTTCGATCATGGTTGGAACAACGGGCTGGTTTGGAAACGCACACTTGGTTCTGAGGTAGGTCGCGTCGTCTCGGCGTCGGATCGAGCGGGGAGGGCGACATCACATCGTCCAAGCGGTCATAGCAGTCCTCGACGCCGAGAAGGGACTGATCGAGCAGGAAATAAGCAACATTCCGATCCCGAGGTAGGTGTCTCGGCTCCAGTGCTGAAATCCAGGCTGCTCGCGCTTAAGGGGCATGCCTGCGAAGCAAATGTCCTACTTCTGGTCGACCCTATGGCAGCGCCGAAGGTCTGATCGGTGCTGTCATAATGGAAGCTTCGACCCTAATGCAGGCCCGGGTAAACGCCACTGTTCAAGGCATCGTCGCCGCTGGTGCGCCCTTCAGCGCCAGGCTGAGGGCGTCGGTGCCTCCGATACAGGTCGGCCGAATGATGTCCGGGGCCGGGGCGGCGGGATCGAATACAAGGTTGCGGCACGAATGTTCGTGCGCAACAAGCGAGCTCCCCTCGACCTCGTCAT
>DATBDI010000437.1:0-5007 GCA_036270025.1 Candidatus Udaeobacter sp.
TCACAAACCGTGTGCAACCGCAAATCGGAAATCAGCGCCTTCGTCGAAAAGAACACCGGATTCGACGGCAGCCGCACCTTAATCCACGCTGGCTTCTGCGTCTGGTGCAATGCCGGATCAATTTTCGCACAGGACATCGAACAAAGTTACAAGGTTAAAAAAGTTACAAAAGTTAAATCCGTCTAGTCGACGCGCTCAAGGCGCGAGTAAACGTTGTCATCCCGAACGGAGTGAGGGACCTCACATTCGTAGCGTTACGTGTGCGAATATTTGTGTAACGAAACTCGAGACTGTGATGTCCCTCGTCGTCTTCGCGACCCGGGATGACCGCGCATTAAATCTTTGTTCTTCCGGAGAGCGCGGCGGAGAGCGTTAGTTCATCGGCCGATTCGAGTCCGCCTCCGGCTGGGATGCCGCGGGCGATGCGGGTGAGAGTGATCGGTTTTTCCTTCAGCAATTCGACGATGTAATTTGTGGTCGATTCGCCTTCGACATCCGCGGGAAGCGCGAAAATGATTTCCGAAATGTTTTCGTGATCGACGCGGTCCAATAATTCTTTGAGCCGCAAATCTTCGGGGCCGATGTGATCGAGCGGCGAGATTTTGCCGCCGAGAGAATGATACCGGCCGCGAAACGCGCCGGTCTTTTCCAGAGGAAGAATATCGGTCGGCTGTTCGACGACGCAGAGCGCCGCTGTGGCGCGCGCAGCATCGGCGCAGATTTCGCAGATTTCGCCAGACGCAAAGAATCCGCAGAGATTGCAGCCGCGGATGGACTGGCGTGTGGCCGTGATCGCGCGGACAATTTGCTCCGGCTGATCGCCTCGCGCGCGCACCATCCAAAGTGCAATCCGCTCGGCAGATCGAGGCCCAACTCCAGGCATCTGTCGCAACTGCGCAATCAAATCCCGGATCGCCTCCGGATATTCCGTCTTTCTCACGCGCGCGAATCGGGTTATTCGAGCGGCGAATCCGCCAGTTGCAGCAGGAGTGGCTCGAGTCTGCGCAGATAAAACTGCAATGGAAGATCATCGTGAGACTCGGAGTCGCGCGCCTTCTGAAATTCTTTGTACGCTTCGGCCCACCGTTTTTCTCGATAGAGAACCACACCGTTCCAAAAGGAATCCCGCCGGGCGATCTGTTCCGGGTTTGCCTGCTGAGAAAGACAAAGCGGCTCGTAGATTTCAAGCCGATCGTGTGAATTCAGGCCGCTCACAAAGTCGATTGGGCGCGCGACCACGGCATCACTCACGCGATCAAACGTTGGCGTATCGATCAAAGCGTTTGATCCATAGAAATGGTTCAGCGCGCAGAACCTGCGGGCAAGTTCAATCGGCTGGCCGCTTGCCAGAAGCAGAGGGCGCTCACTGTCCTTTAAGGCACCGGCCACTATCACGCCCGAGCTGACTCCCGCGCACATGTCCCAGTTTACGACATCTTCTCCGCTGTCTTGCCGGCGTTGGCGAAAATTCCGTTGCATCTCGAGAACAACACGGACTCCTCTCTGCGCGTGCTCACCATCGGGAACAGGAAATCCAAACAACGCGACCACCCCTTCGCCGTCGGCAGCTTGCAGATAGGCTCCTTCTTTGACGAGATGCTCTGCAGCTTCACGGATAAAGCTCGCCGTGCGTTCGGCGAACACGCCAGGCTCGGAATCGTGGGCGAACGCGATCTTGTTGGCGACGTCGCAAACGACCGCCGTCACGTCGTACGTTTGCGGCGCGGGATCAAACACGTTTGTGCCGCTTTTGACCTGGTGAAATTGCTTTTTCGAGAGCCGATCGGCAAAGAATGTTCGTATCTGAAAGGAACGGCTCCTTTTCGAGAACGCAGACCAAGCTTCAGCACCGACAAATGCAACTACGAGCGCCAGAATCGAGGGCGTCGGTTGAAAAAATATTCGGTAAAGAGAACACACCCACGAAAGAGCAAGCAGCTCCACGAACAACAAGCCAACCAGCAGCCGGCTACGCCACCGCGGAACAACGCTCAGACTGAGCCACGCCACTCCAAGAGCAACCACCAGGACAAGCAGATATTGCAATTTATCGCTGACGACCTTGGTCGCGCCGGCGTAGTTCGCCACCAACGCTCCAACAGCAGTTTCTAAAGCTCCAATCGACTTGGCGGCGTGCAGCACTCCGACGGCGCAGGCAACGATAAATCCGATCGTGAGCGTTGTAATCAGCAATCGCTTCATGCTCGTGCGCTCGTATCAATTCGCCGTTCGCTGTTTCGCGACGCCTCTTCCCTTGCCCAAGGGAGAGGCGTCCCTTGCGCGCGCAGCCGTACGGTCCGTCTGCGTCCAACCTGAAAAGCTGTTAGGACGAACTTGCTTCATCAAATCATCACGCTTTCTGCGGGACTGCTGCGGGATAGTACGATTGCACCACAAGATCGCTCAGGAACTTGTCCGGCGCGTCGACTGCGTCGGCGGTAAGAACGAACCTCGCCTGCCCGGTGTTTTTCTTGATCAGGTTCAATCCAAATTGGTAGTCTTTGAACAAATGAGCACAAAGGTCGCTCATCGTCATCCGCTCAGCTTGCGCGCGCGCGACTAACCGAGTGATTGCAGGTTCGTCGAAGACAATATCCAATCCATGGTCGCTGCTGAAATGCTCCGCAAACTGCCGCGCGCCGGTTTCAAGCATTTGTGCCTCCAGCTTGTGTCCCTCAACTCGTAGCCGATCCAGCACGCGTTGCGGCTCGCGAACGAGAGTGGCGCTCACGCGCAACTGCGTGAGGCCCGATCCTGCGAGGTAGTACTTATAATCACGCAACAATTTTTCGAATACGGTGAGCAACCCACGCGCGCCCGTCTTTTCCTTTGCAGCAGCTTCCGCCAGCAGACGCAGCGCTTCGTCCTCGAAACTGATCTCCATACCGTAAGCGCGAAACGCGCGCTCGTATTGCCGGAGCAAACTGCCCTCGGAGTATTTCATGATGTTGAAAAGATCATCGGCATCAAGCTCTTCACACACCACGCGCACTGGCAGGCGTCCGATGAACTCCGGTTCGAAACCGTACTCGATGAAATCCTGAGTTGAAACGTGCTGGAATAATTCGTTGTCCATCACGTGAACCGGTTGTGCGCTGAAGCCGATCTGGCCCTGCCGGACGCGCCGGGCGACTTGTTCCTTCAGCTTCTCGAAAGCGCCGCTGACCACGAAGAGAATGTGCCGCGTGTTAATCGTCTCGCGTTTCGCCTTGCCGCGTCGTTGAAACTCGAATGCCGCCTGCAGTTGCGCCTGGAGATCGTTCATGCTGCGCACCGGCACTTCAGTTTCCTCCATCAGCTTCAGTAGCGTCGTTTGCACGCCGCGACCGCTCACGTCGCGGCCGATCAAATTTCCGGCCGAAGCGATCTTGTCGATCTCATCGATGTAAATGATTCCGAACTGCGCCAGGTTCAAGTCGCCATTGGCTTTGTGCACGAGCTCGCGAACCAAATCTTCAACGTCGCCGCCGACGTAACCCGTCTCGCTGAACTTCGTCGCGTCCGCCTTTACGAAGGGAACTTTGATCAGCTCGGCAATGTGCTTGATCAGGTACGTTTTGCCGACGCCGGTCGGGCCGACCAGGATGACATTTTGCTTGATGTATTCAATCTCCTCGGCACGCGTGGGATCTTCCCTTTCAAGCCGGCGCAGATAGTTGGCGTGGTTGTAATGATCGCAAACCGCGATCGCGAGAACCTTTTTCGCCTCCTCCTGTTTTATGACGAACCGGTCGAGGTGCGCCTTGATATCCCGCGGAAGCAGGTTGAATTCGAAATCCTTCTGGTCGCTCTTTTCCGGCTTTTCATCCTCTTCCGCGGTGGCCTGTTCCGGCTCAGTAAAGGTCGCCACTGAGACTCGATCGCCGAAGTTCTGTTTCATGAACTCCGAAATCTTGGCCTTGAGCTCTTCCGGTGAAGGAAACGGCGGTGGCGGCGGATTTTGTTGTGACATACGAACAAAAAGATCGTGCCAAAGCGATGGGATAGCAACGATTCGTCTAGAATCTGACTCTCAGGCGCGCGATTCGTTCATCTGCTTCTTTTTCTGCCATTACTCTTGCTCACGCTCCCGCTCTGATCTAGTTGCGAAACGTTGAAAGATTCGACGCCGATCGAGTTTCTCGTACCGGAAGAGCACACCAAGCTGCGCCTCGACCAATTTCTCGCGAAGCAAGCTCCGCAATACTCGCGATCGCGACTTCAGCAATTAATCCGCGGCGGTTTTGTTCGGCTCAACGGAGCAAGCACACGCCCACGCGAGATTGTCCGGGCCGGTGACAAGATTGATCTGATCGAGCCGCCGCTCGAGAAAATCGAGACACGTCCGGAACCAATCCCGCTGAACATTCTGTTTGAAGATGAAGATCTACTCGTCATCAACAAGCAAGCTGGACTTGCTGTTCATCCGGGTGCTGGTCAGCGCGAAGGCACGCTGGTGAATGCGTTGCTCAGTCACTGCGCCACGCTGTCAGGCATTGGAGGAAAAGAACGGCCCGGTATTGTTCACCGCCTCGATAAAGAAACGAGCGGCTGCCTCGTTGTAGCCAAGAACGATAGGGCGCATCAGGAACTGTCGAAACAGTTCGCCGCGCGCACGGTCGAAAAGATTTATCTCGCGCTGGTTGCTGGAAAATTGCGAAAGCCGGCGGGCACAATTGAAGAAAACATCGCCCGCCATCCCGTCCATCGCCAACGCATGCAAGTGACTTCGCTGCGCGGACGGACAGCCAAGACCGATTACCGAGTGATTCGTGCAAGCGACGAGGCAAGCCTGATCGAATGCCGGTTGCACACCGGACGCACTCATCAGGTCCGCGTGCATCTTCATCATCTTGGCCATCCGATTCTCGGTGACAAACTGTATGCGCCGCGGCTTGCGAAGAATTTCTCCCGCCAAATGTTGCACGCGTGGAAACTGGCCATTCAGCATCCGCGCACAGGCGAGTGGAAATACTTCGAGGCACCGCTCCCCGCGGATTTCAATGACGCGATCAGAACCGCGGGACT
>DATBDI010000438.1:0-3574 GCA_036270025.1 Candidatus Udaeobacter sp.
ACCGATTCGCATGGCTTACATGTGTCGCCACGCTTCTGCTGATTTGCAGCGGCGGAATGGTTACCAGCAAAAATGTTGGGCTCGCAGTGCCCGATTGGCCGACCACGTTCGGTTACAACATGTTTTTGTTTCCCGTTTCGAAATGGGTCGGCGGAATTTTGTTCGAGCACACGCATCGTCTGATGGGTTCGGTGGTGGGACTTCTCACGATCATCCTCGCTGTGTGGCTTTGGCTCAGCGAAAATCGGCAATGGGTGCGTAATCTTGGCGTCACCGCGCTTGCCGGTGTGATTTTGCAGGGGATTCTCGGCGGCCTTCGCGTCACGATGATGAAAGATGAAATCGGAATCTTTCACGCGTGCGTCGCGCAGGCATTTCTCGGATTGCTGGTCTTCATCGCGCTGGTGACGACGAACTTTTGGCGGACGTTTGCAACGCAGGCGATCGATTTGCAAAAATTCAACCGAATCAAATTCCTCGTGTTTACGATAACGATTTCGATTTACGTGCAGCTTGCGCTCGGCGCGACGATGCGCCACGAACATCGCGACCTCGCGATTCTGGATTTTCCGACCGCGAACGGCGCATGGATTCCGGACACCAGCGCAGCTGCGCTGGCAAAGATTAACGCCTGGCGCGATGACCACGGGTTGTCCAGTGTGACTGCGTTGCAAATTTGGTTGCAAATGGCGCATCGATTTCTCGCGCTCATCATCGGCATTGGAGTCATTGCGTTTTGTGTTAGGGCTTGGACAGACGCGCGCGATTTCAATGCGCTGAAGCGATTGTCAGCATTCTGGGTGGCGCTGGTCATTTGCCAGATTGCGCTTGGCGCGTCGGTCATCTGGAGCAACAAGGCCGCTGATGTGGCGACGGCGCATGTCGCCCTCGGCGCCGCCATGCTATCTTTCGGTGTGGGCATCTCTGCGATTTGCTGGCGAGTCATGGCGGCCTCGCGACGCGGGATGCCCGGCGGTCGCGCTCTACCGGTCACTGCATGAAAACCGCCGCAATTGAAGACCCCACTGTTGCGTCTTCGCGTCGTAATGTCGTCGGTGATCTGGCGGAGTTGTTCAAAGCGCGATTGACGCTTCTGGTTCTGCTCACGACAGCGGTTGGTTTTTATGTCGGATCGGAGGGGCCAGTCGATTACATGGCGCTCGTTCACGTTGTGTTTGGAACCGCGGCAGCAGCAGCGGGCGCAGCCGCGCTCAATCAATGGTGGGAGCGCACAGCGGACGCACTGATGCGTCGCACCAGAACGCGTCCGGTCCCTGCTGGACGGATGCCGCCGGCGCAAGCACTCGTGTTCGGAATCGTGTTGTCCGTGTTCGGAATTCTGTATCTCGCGATTGTTTGCAATCTCCTTAGCGCTGCGCTGACCGCTGTCACGATCGCTATTTACATTTTTGCTTACACTCCCATGAAGCGCGCCAGCACCGCCAATACGGCGGTTGGCGCAATTCCGGGTGCGATCCCGCCTATGATCGGCTGGGCCGCTGCGCGCGGAAACATCAGCATCGGGGCGTGGAGTCTCTTTGCGATCATTTTTCTCTGGCAATTGCCGCACTTCTTCGCAATCGCGTGGATGTACCGCGACGACTATTTACGCGCTGGGTTCCGCATGATTTCGAGCGATGATCGCACCGGCGAACGAAGCGCCAGCCAGAGCGTATTTTTCTGCATCCTTCTTCTCGTGATAGCGGGATTGCCTGCGTTTCTTGGGATCGCGAGTTTTGGTTACCTCGCAACCGAGCTTTTGCTCAGCGGATTCTTTATCGCCGTTGCGATGCGTTTTCTGCGCCTGCGCACGCCCAGTGCAGCGCGTTCACTTTTCTTTGCGTCGATCATCTACCTCCCGTTGTTACTCGGGGCACTGGTGCTGACAAAAACATGAACGCGACTTTTATTTGTAGCTGACAGCTTCCCCTACAGCCGGTTCGAACGACTATATGAACACCAGTTCCGCGACAATGAATCAGCAGCGCTCGCGCACCGGAGTTGCCTGGAAGATCACTCTGATACTGATCCCGTTGATCACGTTGGCGGTTTTGCTTTGGCTGCGTCAGCTCGAAGTCAACGCGCTGCGGCAGCGCAGCGTTTCTTCATACGGCACGATTCCGGCTTTTCAGCTCGTCAATCAAAACGGACAGCCGTTTGGTTCAGCGCAGTTAACGGGAAAAATTTGGATTGCCGATTTCATTTACACGACGTGTCCTGGTCCGTGTCCCATGATCAGCGGCCGGATGAGCGAGTTGCAAAAACCGCTGGACAAAACCGATGTGCATCTTGTGTCGTTCAGTGTCGATCCGGAGAAAGATACGTCGGAGGTTCTGCGTGGTTACGCCGAGCGGTTGCAAGCTGCCCCCGGGCGCTGGGATTTTTTAACGGGACCGAAGTCCGCGATTTACAAACTGTCGCACGACGGATTCAAGCTCGCGGTCTCCGACGGCCGGGAGGCGGAGGGGCTTCCGGTGCACAGCACGCGAATGGTGTTAATCGACCGGCGTGGCCAGATCCGCGGCTATTACGATGCCGCCGAACCCGACGCCATGACGAAATTGCTCGCGGACACGAATCATCTTTTGCGCGAGCAGCCGAAATAACTGTAGCCGCCTCGCTGTGTCGAGGCGCTTACGCTGCGTTGTCATCGAGCACGGCGACACAGCGCCGTGGCTACAACTGTTTGCACACATGGCGCCTATCCCACCGGCTCCGGGCCGAAGCCTGGCGCTTCGTCGCAAACCATTTTGAGGTACTCGCGATATTCGTTCTTTGGTAAGCTGTCGATGATCTTCGCCAGATCGGATTGGGAAATGAAACCCATTCGCAGCGCCACTTCCTCGAGGCATGCAATTTTCAACCCCTGCCGATGCTCGATAGTGGCGATGTAGTTGCTCGCCTCCAGGAGCGTCGTCGTTGTTCCGGTATCCAGCCACGCCATACCGCGGCTAAGCAGCTTTACATTCAGTTCGCCGCGTTCGAGGTAAACCAGATTCAAATCGGTGATCTCCAGTTCACCGCGTGCCGAAGGACGCAACGTCCGGCAAAGATCTACCACTTTATCGTCATAAACATAAAGCCCCGGCACAGCAAAAGGACTCTTTGGTCGCTTTGGTTTTTCCTCGAGGCTAATGGCTTTGCCTTGTGCGTCGAACTCGACTACCCCGTAGCGCTCGGGATCACGAACTGGATAACCGAAAATGTAAGCACCACGCTCGATTGCGAGCGCGTCGCGATAAAAGTCGAGTTTGCCGTAGAAAATGTTGTCGCCGAGGATCAGCGAAGCGCCCGAATCGCCAACAAATTTTGCACCAATCAAGAACGCCTGGGCAATGCCCTCCGGCTTCGGCTGCGCGGCATACTCGATGCGAATACCGAGATGGGCGCCGTTGCCGAGATAATCTTCCAGCATCGGCAAATCTTTTGGCGTGGAGATGATCAGCACCTCGCGCAATCCGCCGAGCATCAATGTCGCCAGCGGATAACAAATCATCGGCTTGTCGTAGACAGGCAGAAGCTGCTTGCAGACGATTTTCGTTAGTGGAAACAGACGCGTGCCGGCACCGCCGGC
>DATBDI010000439.1:0-9503 GCA_036270025.1 Candidatus Udaeobacter sp.
TTGCCGTCCGCATCCGCTTTTACGCCACGCACGTCGAGGCCTTTGCCGACTTCTTCTGTCATGTTGTATCGCCAAGCGGTTCCAATGGCGGTCGGCATCAACTGGCCACCATGCGCGACAGCAATCGGCAATGCTGCAACAATCAGCGCGCCGATTTTCATTTTGCGCTTGGTAAATCCGAAAACTCTCGCTGCGTTGACGTGATCTGCACCTGACCGCATTCTGACACGAGATCGTAACTTTCGTTCAACCACTCTGCCGTTTACTGAGAGTCCCGTACGTGAATCTGAGGCTGCAATTCTCAATCGGTTTTGCCATAGCGTGCTGGCTTTGTGCATCTGTCTCCGCAACGGAGCGGTTAAGTGAATCCCGCCACGTCGTGGTCGTGGTGTGGGATGGTATGCGGCCCGACTTCGTGAGCGAAGAGAACGCGCCAACACTGTGGAAGTTTGCGCGTGAAGGCGTCACTTTCCGAAATCACCATGCACTGTATCCAAGCGCGACGAATGTTAACGGCACCGGGCTCGTCACTGGTGTTTATCCCGGCAAAAACGGCATCATCGCAAATCACGTGTACCGCCCCGAGATCGATGCAAGGCGAACAGTCGATGTCGAGGTTCCTGCGGTCGTTAAGAAAGGTGACGCGCTTTCCGGCGGAAAATACGTCTCGGCTCCAACGCTTACCGAACTCGTCCCGCGCGCCGGCGGGCGCACCGTTGTTGTAAGCGCAAAAACTGTCGGTCTGTTGCTAGGTCGCAGTGTAGAACATGCCTCTGGCTTGCGTTCGGCAGACAGTGCAAGCGCGACGGATGTACTAGCTTTGCAAGCCCGCGCAAGAAACAGTGTCACCCTGTTCGCAGGGAAATCACTACCGCCGGAAATCGTCGGTTCAATCGCAGAAAACCTTGGCGCATTCCCATCCGCTCGCATTCAACAGGATGCGTGGACAACGAAAGCACTCACGGAGTTTCTCTGGAAAGATGGAGTGCCGGCACTGTCAATTCTGTGGTTATGCGAACCCGATCTCACGCAACATGAAAAGGCGCCGGGAGCTCTGGAAGCGCTGGCGGCAATCAAATCCTCTGACAAAAATCTTGCTGCCGTCCTGGCGGCGTTGGATCAGCGAGATGCACGCGCAGCAACAGATGTGTTTGTCGTATCTGATCATGGGTTTTCTACGATCCAACGATCACTTGATCTGCGAAAAATTCTGAGCGATGCCGGGTTCGCCGCAAAACTTGAATTCAACGGCGAGCCCCAAGCCGGAGACATCATGCTGGCCGGGAACGGCGGCAGCGTTCTTTTCTATGTCGTCGGACACGACGAGAAACTCATTCGCCGTCTGGTTGAATTCTTGCAGCAGTCGGATTTTGCCGGCGTGATTTTCACGAAGAACCCGATCGACGGGACGTTCGGTTTAGATCAAGCGAAGATCGCAAGTGATCATTCGCCTGATGTGGTGATGGCATTCCGCTGGAACGATTGGAACAATCAGTTCGGTGTTCGAGGGATGATTGACGCCGATTGGCAACGGGGAGCAGGGCAGGGGACGCATGCCACACTTAGCAGGTTCGATATGCACAACACGCTCATTGCCGCCGGACCGGACTTTAAACGTGGCGAAACAGACGATTTGCCGAGTGGCAACGTCGATCTCGCCCCAACCGTTCTGCAGATTCTTGGAATTAAACCGCCTGGTAAAATGGACGGCCGAATCTTATCCGAAGCGATGGTCAACTCCGGTCCCGCAGTTGTGAACCCGAAGGCTGAAATAAAAACGACCGAAGCTATAAAAGATTTCGCATCCGGCACGTGGCGGGAGTCACTTCAAATCTCACGCGTCGGCTCGACCGTTTATCTCGACGAAGGCAACGGCGAATTTTTGGTGAAACACGGAACGCCAGGCACTACGACCAGGTGATCAGGCGCAGCTCGTGCCCTTGCATCAGGCAGGGGTGCGTCGGCAGGACGCGCACGCTGAAACCGTAGGTGCCGCTTTCAGTTGCGGGAACGCTTCCCTGGTAAATGTAAGTGCCATTGCCATCGGCTTGCCCGTTTTGAGTGAGCACAGTCGCGGCGGGGCTACGCAGGTCGCCGTTGTCGAGTTCGCCGTGATAAGCTTCGACACGCACGTGTCGCGGGTCGACTGCGCCCAGATGCACGCGCGCGCTGATCTGCAATGATTCACCAACCTGGATCGTTTGCCGATCTTTGTTGCTCACTTGCACATCGGAAATCTGGACCTGCGGCCAATCCTTGCGCATCTTCGTTTTCCATTGGCTCAGTTGCGTTGCGGCGCCGCAGCCGTCACGCGCGAAATTCTCGTAGGCCTGAGCTGCGGGAATGTAGAGTTGTTCGGTGTATTCCTTGACCATTCGCTGCGTGTTGAACACGGGGGTCACGCTCCGAATCGATTCGCGCATCAATTGCAGCCACGCGAGAGGAAGTTTGCCGTCGGGTTTGGCGTAATAGAGCGGCACGATTTGGTTCTCGAGCAGTTTGTAGAGGCTGCTGGCATCCACTTCATTTTGGAACTCCGTCGTGCCGCTGTCGATCTCCGCGCCAATGGCCCAGCCGTTGCTGCCGTTGTAGCCTTCGCACCACCAGCCATCGAGCACACTGAGATTGATTCCGCCGTTCGGCGCTGATTTCATTCCGCTGGTGCCGCTGGCTTCAAGCGGACGCAACGGATGGTTCAACCAAAGATCGACGCCCTGTCCGAGCCGGCGCGCGATGTAGCTGTCATAATCCTCCACAAATACGATCCGATTCTCCAGACCCGGTTCGCGGCTGAGTCTGTAAACCTCCTGAATCAGCGCTTTGCCTGCCTCGTCGCGAGGGTGGGCTTTGCCTGCGAAAATGAATTGTACAGGTCGAGTCGGATCGTTGACGAGTCGCTTCAGGCGTTCCTTATCGCTGAACAACAGCGTCCCTCGCTTATAAGTGGCGAAGCGACGCGCGAAACCGATGGTCAAAATCTCCGGATCCAGGATGCGGTTGACGTTCCGAATCGATTCGGGCGACTCACCCAGGCGTTCACGGCGGTGTCGCTCCCGATCACGCACAAAATCGATCAGGCGACGCTTAAGTTGTTGATGCGTCTCCCAAAGCTGCGCGTCCGGAATATCAATGACGCCGCGCCAGAAATCCGGCTCCGTCAGGTGTTCCTCCCAATCGCCGATGTGTTTGCGATAAAGTTCTGCGAATTCCGGCGCCATCCACGTCTTGGTATGCACACCATTGGTGATGTTCGTTATTGGCACTTCATGCACCGGCACGCCCGACCACACGTGTTTCCAAAGCGAACGAGTAACGTCACCGTGCAATTTGCTGACGCCGTTGGCGTGCCTGCTGAGACGCAACGCCAGGATAGTCATGCTGAAAGGTTCGTTTGGATCCAGTCGCGTGTGTCCAAACGAGAACAACGTGTCGAATGGGATGTTTAGTTCCTTGGCGAAACTACCGAAGTACTTCTGCATCATGTCCCGCGAGAACGAGTCGTGTCCGGCGGGAACGGGAGTGTGCGTGGTAAAAACATTGGCCGCCGCTGCGAGCTGAAGCGCGGAATAAAAATCGAGCTTCTTTTCAACCACATTTAGGCGGATTCGTTCGAGCGAGAGGAACGCTGAATGTCCTTCGTTCATGTGAAACACAGACGGTTCGATGCCAAGTGCGCTGAGCACTTTTACGCCGCCAATTCCCAGCACAATCTCCTGTCGCATGCGCATCTCGAGATCACCGCCATAAAGCTCGGCCGTTATCCGCCGGTCCTCGGCGTTGTTTTCGGCAATGTCGGTGTCGAGGAGGTAAAGATTTATTCGGCCGACGCGCAATTCCCAGACCCGCGCGCAAACTTGTTTATCCAAAATGGGCACTGAAATCAGCAACTTCGTATCGCCACGCCGAACTTCACGAATCGGCAGGTGATAGAAATTTTGGTTTAGATTAATGGCGCCCTGAACACCCTCCTTGTCGATCTGCTGCCGGAAGTAGCCGTGCCGATACAGCAGACCGATCGCCACGAAATTCAGATCAAGATCGCTCGCCGATTTGCAATGATCACCGGCCAGAATGCCGAGGCCGCCGGAGTAATTTGGGATCGATTCGTGGAAGCCGAATTCAGCGGAGAAATAAGCGATCGGATTTTTGATCGCGCTTCCCGCGCCGGTTTTTCCGTATGTATCGTGGCGTCCGAGATATTTTTCGAATTGCTCGAATACTTGCTTGAGCTCGCGCACGAAGTTTTTGTCCTGCGCAAGTTCTTCCAGACGCGATTGCCGCGAAAGTTGCAGCATTCGGATGGGATTATGATTGGTGCGGTCCCACAGCTCGTGATCGAGGTGGCGGAAAAGACGTCGCGCATCCGGTTCCCATGTCCACCAAAGATTGAAACTCATCTCACGCAGCGGCTCGAGCGCCGCCGGCAAAATGGGCGTTACATTGTAAATTTGAAAATTCGGCATGTGAACGGACAGACGAAAACAGGCGCGACGTAATCAATCGCGAACGCTGCCAGGGTCAAGAAACGTTCTGGCAACAGTTACGCAGGTCGCATAGGCGCGAGAACAAGTCCGAGAATGAATCCCGCGATGAGGCCGCACATATGCGCTGCCATGCTGACCTGTGGCGTCGAAAGATCGAAGGCGATCTGGATCGCGACGATCATCGCGATGTTTGCCAGGCGTTGTTTCGCTTGCGGTGCGTGTCTGTGTCGCAGCAGAAATCCTGCCCACGCTCCGACGATACCCATAATCGAACCTGATGCACCGACCAGCTCAGCTGGTTGCACAAAACCCGTCAAAGTTAGAACAATCACGCCGCCGCCTGACGCCAGCCCGGAGATCAAATAACAGAGCACGAAGCGGATTGTGCCGAGGGTGCGTTCCAGTCCAGGTCCAAGAACGTACAGCGCAAAACAATTGAAAGCGAGATGGAGGAAACCGGCGTGCAAGAACAACGCGGTCGCAACGCGCCAGTATTCGTGCTGTACAACGAATGAGTACGGGTCGAGTGCGCCGATGCGATGCAGAACCTCGGGGTCGTTCCAATCGCCAACGGCGATTTCGCCAACAAAGGCAGCCACGTTGAGGAGAATGAAAATGAAAACAGCCGGCGCGTTGCGAAACTGCGTGTTCGCAGCGCGACCCATGGATTTGCGTTCGACCGAAACCGAACTGAAGACTCGATCGCGCGGTTGAGATTCCAAGTGGCGGAATAACCGGACCTGGTCGCGCAGGTCCGCGCTGGGATGAAAAATTTGAAGAGCCATGCCGAGCTTTCTCGCGGACCGGTAATCGCCGTGCGATGCGAGCTCGGTCATTTTGCGCAGTCCGATTGCCGGAACAAACAGCAGAATTAACCATGCGCAGCCGCCAATGTATCCCGACGCGCCACGCCAGAAAAGCCATGCGACGCCCGTGACTGCCAACACGATAATCGCAGCCATGCGCCAGCCCTGATATGCCGAACCGGGCCGCCATGCCCTTGCCAGCACCAGAACCGGTGAAATTACCGCGATGAAAAGGAGAATGTGATTGATATTCACGATTCTGGCCTTGCACAGACGCGGGGCGGATTCATTGAGTGTTGGGCGTTGAACGTTGAGCGTTGAAAGTTAGGTTCAGCAAACGCCCAACGTCCAACGCTCAACTCTCAACGTCCAATTCAGATTATGTCCGTCACCATTACTAATTATCTCGACGTGATTTCTTCATGGTGTTTTTGGTCGGAGCCGACTTGGGCCGAATTGAAAAGGCGGTACGAGGACCGTATGGAGTTTCAGTGGAAGATCGCCTTGCTCGATAAGAATGGTTTGCCGACTTCGCGCGAGCAGGAGCAATGGTTCTATCGGCGAAGCGGGATGATGATGCGGTCGCCGTTTATGCTGAATACAGACTGGTACGATGCCAGTCTGCCGGAATGGCTCGCGCCGAACTGCGTGGCCGAAGCAGCGAAGCATTTTGGTTTTACAGACGACCGTGTTCGCCTTGCTATTGCACACGCTGCGCTGCGGGAAGGCGAGAACGTCGGCGACTGGGATGTTGCCGTTCAAGTTGGCGCTGAATCCGGCGGGATCGATACCGGAGAATTGCGCAAACATGCGAGATCGGCAAAAACAGAGAAGCGCGTTCGAGCCTCAACGGCCGAATTTCATGCCCTTCAAATCACGCAACGGCCAGCGTTCGTTATCGACACTGCCATTGGCGATCGCGCAATCTTTTCCGGAGTAATCAAACTCGAAGCGTTAACAGCAACAATCGATACAATGCTGGACGACGCAGCCGCCTACGCTGCACACAAAGCACATTTTGGCGACCCGCCGAAAAGTTGATTGTTGATGATCGTGTCTCAACATTCCCCCTTGCCAGCGGGAGATTACTGCCTACAACTTCCCCTCAGCTTGTCAATGGCGAGCACTTCGTGGCGGTCCATCGCAGCCGCGGCGAAGCGTGAGTGCCTCTGGCCATGGGCAACCGCCCAAGTCCGGAGATGCGATAACGGAAACACGGCGGCACGGCGCACTCCCGTTTTGCCGGTCAGGAGCTTGATTTAATCTGCAACCACAAATTCGTGTAAACGGTCGCATTCGCGCTCGCGAAGTGCGAGTCATTATGGGGTCGAACGGTGAACAGCTGGGCGTCATGAAGTTGACCGATGCCTTGCGCAGAGCCCAAAGTCTTGGGCAGGATCTAGTCGAAGTAGCGCCAACGGCCAACCCGCCAGTGTGCAAGATCGTCGATTTTGGCAAGTTCCGATACGACATCTCAAAGCACACCAAGGACAAGAAACCGGCGAGCTCGAAACTGAAGGAGATTAAGTTTCGCGTAAACATCGACGAACACGATTATCTGACGAAGGTTCGTCACGCCGAAGAGTTCCTTGATCGGGGAAACAAGGTGCGGGTGCAACTGCAATTTCGTGGTCGCGAAATGGCGCATCAGGAATTCGGGATGCAGCGCGTAGAGAAAGTGCGTGACGACCTTGCCGGGATGTCGCAAGTCGAAATGGAGCCGAAGATTACCGGTCGCAACGTCACGATGACCCTGGCCCCTCTGCCCGCAAACCGACGTAAACGGCGATTTGGGCCGCCAGGGGAAACAGGCGACGAAGGCGAACCAGCAGTTTCGCAGGCTGAAGCTTAAATCGCGGGCAAACGTCAGGGCGTGCGACCAGCCGCCGGCGATGTTCCCCGTGAGGCGGGCGGAGGCGGAAGCGGCGCATTTGCGGATTGTCGCGCTTCCAAACGCTGCTTGCGGCTCAGTGCTTCCTGGTTCTTCGGATCGACCTTGAGCACTTTCTCGGTATCCGCCATCGAATTTTTCAGGTCCACCTTTGTCTCGTAGATGTAAGCGCGATAATTGAGATAGCGAACTTCGTTTGGCTTAAGCTTGATTGCTTCGGAGTAGTCGGCCAGCGCTTTGTCACTATCATTTGCTTTCATCTCCACCGCCGCGCGCTGTTCGTAGATACGCACATCCTGGGGAGTTAGTTTCAGCGCTTCGCTGTAGGCGGCGATGGCATCTGGATATCTCTGTTCGCTGGCGGCGGCGTATCCCTGCTGTTGATACACCGCGGCGAGCTCATCGGCGTATTTTTTGTCAAGCTCGGTTGCCTTACGAAGCAGGTCGACAGCTTTGTCCCACTCCTGGCTCTTGGCGGCATCGGCACCTTCGCGCGCGAGCTTGTTGGCTTCGTTAACATTTTTTTTGGCCTGCGCCTGGCAAATCTGCGCACCGCACAGCGCCGCAGCGGCCAGGAGTGTAAAAGCAAAAGATTTTTTCATGATTTATTAGACGTTAAACTTCCTAGACAGTTCGAAAATGAGAGCGTGAATAGTTGGCTCGAACGCAGCCGTTTCAAGTCTGTTCGGGGGAAGGCGCCTGTTCTAGTTCAATCTTCGGCTCCGGCTCGGATGTAGCAGGTTGACTTGGCCCCGGCTCGTCGACGCGTGCGATGCGCACGGCCCGGCCGGTCGTCTCATCAATTTCGACGAGGGCTCCGTGCAACCGCACCTCACCGCCGGCTACCGGAAATGATGCCGGCAGATTTGAGACGAAACGATTCATGATCGGGTCAATTGCGCGGCCGAGAATGGACTGAACGGGACCGCACATTCCTGCGTCGCACAAGAAAGCCGTTCCGCCGGGAAAGATTTGTTCATCGGCTGTCTGAACGTGAGTATGAGTGCCGATCACGGCGGAAACTTTTCCATCGAGGAATCGCCCCATCGCGATTTTTTCACTCGTGGTTTCGCCGTGCATATCGACAATGATGTTGCGCGTTTCCTCCCGCATCTTCGTCACTGCTGCTTCAGCAGCGCGAAACGGGTTTTCCAAAATCGGTTGCATAAACGTGCGCGCCTGGATGTTGAGCACTCCAATTTTCCCCTTGCCAGTCTCCAGGACGATTGATCCGCTCCCCGGCGCGCCTTCGGGATAGTTCACCGGTCGCAATAGACGTGGTTCGGTTTGTATGAACGAGAGAACCTCTTTCTGGTCCCAAACATGATCCCCAGTGGTGATGACTGATACCCCGGCGCGCAAAAGATCGATCGTGATCTTTCCGGTGATGCCGCGGCCGCCTGCGGCGTTCTCGCCGTTGACGATGACGAAATCCAACGCGTGCTTTGATTTGAGCTCGGGCAACCGTGCAATCACCGCGGTTCGCCCCGGCTCGCCAACAATGTCGCCAAGGAAAAGCACCCTTACCATTTTTGCGCTGATCGTATTGGAGACGGTCTAAAGGTCGATGTTTGATTTCGAAAAAATACGGACACAATGACCAAACCCGAATGACGAGTGACAAAGGAATGTCGAAGCCCGAATGACAAAATGTCGCTGCTCTCTCCTCGCGCTGCTTTGCAATTTGTCATTTGTCTTTCTCCTGCTTTTTTCGCCCGCGCTTCAAGGGGCAGACAACCTCAGCGTTCTCGGCAGCAAGCCGCGCTGGAGTGTGCTCGAAAGATACCAGGAGACGATCACGCACGATGAATTCACGCGACTGATTAAGGACGTCTATTGCACACACGGGTTCGCTCCGGATTTGGTTGAGATCAGCGACAAGACTGCCCGCATCCTGATGAACCGTGACGCGCAAGAATTCTTCACTCTGCGGTTTGCCAATACCGACGACGCGCGGAAACCGGTTCCGCGGCTTTGGCGACCGCCCAAATTATTGCCGTCGGCAAAACCGCAAAAACCGCTGTCCGGCCTGAAGATCGCACTCGACCCTGGTCATCTCGGAGGCAAATGGGCAAAGATGGAAGAACGCTGGTTTCAGGTCGGCGGCAGTCCGCCCGTGCAGGAAGGCGACCTGGCGTTGCGCGTAGCGCGATTGCTGGCGCCCCGATTAAGTAAGCTCGGCGCCACAGTTTCGTTTGTCCGAAATAGCAACGAGCCGATTACATCGAAACGTCCGGATGATTTTCAAGAGATCGCCAGAAGGATTCTGATAAGCCACGGCGTGCCGCAGCCGCGCGCGGATGCGCTTGATCCAAACGATCC
>DATBDI010000440.1:0-5167 GCA_036270025.1 Candidatus Udaeobacter sp.
CGCAAGGACGGCGCGCTCGCTCGCTTCCATTGCTTCGCGCGTTTTCCATCGAACTGCGACCCGCTGTCCTTGAGCGTCAGAAGAATGTTTCGTCACGATTGATTCCGAATCTTATTTGTCGATCTTACGCTTCTAAATCTCAAATCTGATATGGCCAGAAAAACTCGCCGGAAAAAGCACGTTACTCCCGAACGTCTACAGCAACTTGGGTTTGCTTACGCGCCGCCGCTCATCATCAGCGCGGCGGTCTCGAACAAAGTTTTCGATATTCTCGCGACCGGAGCGAAGACGGTGGAAAGCGTGAGTCAGCAAAGCCGCGCGTCCGTCCGCGGTTTGCGCGCGATAATGAATGGGCTCGTCGGTCTCGAGCTTTTGAAAAAGGATCGGCAGGGAAAGTATTCGCTCACGCCCGAGAGCGCTGCGTTCCTGGTAAGCGACAGGACCGGAACCCTCGCCGGGTTTTTCCATGCTGTCTTGCCGCACATAACATCCAAATGGTTGCAGCTAACTGAGATCGCGCGCACCGGCCGTCCGGTAGCGGCTGTGAATGAAGAAGCTGAGGGGACAAAGTTCTTCAGCGAACTCGTTGAGAACATCATCCCCATGAGCTACCCCGGCGCACAAAAACTTGGCGATCACTTGAAACTCGCAAAAACGAAAAATGAACTGCGCGTTCTGGATCTCGCCGCTGGCTCCGGAATTTGGGGAATCGGGCTGGCGCAAAAATCTCCACTCGTCCGTGTCACGGCGGTCGATTGGGCGGGAATGATCCCGACCACCAAACGAATCACGGAGAAATTTGGCGCCCGCGAGCAATTTGATTTCGTCGAAGGCGATTTGCAGCAGGCAGACTTCGGCAACAACTACGATGTGGCCACGCTTGGTCACATCCTGCACAGCGAGGGCGAAGAACGCAGCCGTAAGTTGCTCAAGAAAACGTTTCGGGCGCTGAAGTCCGGCGGCACGATTGTGATCGCGGAATGGCTGGTCAATGACGCGCGTACAGGCCCTGCGCCATCGCTCATATTTGCCGTTCAAATGCTGGTGAACACCGAAAAAGGCGACACCTTTAGCTTTAACGAAATCAAAAGCTGGCTCGAAGAAGCGGGATTCAAGAAAGTGCGGAAGCTGCAGGCGCACGGGCCTTCGCCGCTCATTCTCGCGACGAAGCCGTGACGCAGACAATCGTGTCTGCGTCACCTGGAATAGCGTTTCGCACGATTGTCGGGGACGAGGTCCATTACAGCGGAAACAGAATCATCTGCTTTACGAATCGGCTTCTCATCAGCTAAGGACAGTGGTTTCCTAGGAACGGATGAAACAAGCGAAAGCGAAATCTCACGGAAAAACGAAGACCCAGCCGAATCGCAGGGAGTCCCCTGCCAACATTCCTTATCCTAAACCTGCGCTTCGCAGCGATGCGTTCGCCAGAGCGCTAACCGACGCCAAGTCGTGTATTGAGAACAGCGAAACTCTTCGGACGCTTTTTGGCGAAGCGGCGAGGAAGGCGGCCACAATCCCGAAAGAAGCGTTCAAGGAGAACTGGGCTTATCTCCAGACCATGCTACGCCTGGTCCGCGCACATCACCGAGGCGAATACTCTCAGATTCCCGACAACGCGCTCTTGTGGATCATTGCTGCTCTCAATTACCTGGTCGATCCATTCGATCTTATTCCGGACAAGACGCCGTTTCTGGGCTTCGTCGATGACGCTGCGGTGGTGGAGTTCGTTGTAGATAAAACCCGGCAAACGCTCGACGATTTTATGGCTTGGGAGACGGCAAGCGCCGGAGGTGTTCTCTAAAGGATCAGCGGTTCAAACCAACAGAAGCGCCGGATTTTCCAGCAAGTGCCGAAGCTCTTTAAGATATTCGGCGCCAAGCGCGCCGTCGATGACGCGATGGTCGCAGCTCATCGTGAGCGACATGCGATGGCCAACAACCATCTGATCGCAATCGTCAATCACTGGAACTTTCGTGATTCTGCCAACAGCAAGAATGAAACCCTGCGGCGGATTGATCACGGCTGAGAAACTGTCGATGCCCATGCCGCCGAGATTCGACACGGTAAACGTGCCGCCTTGAAACTCCTCCGGCTTCATTCGCTTGTTGCGCGCCCGATGCGCCAGGTCCTTTGCAACCTCGCTGATCTCACGCAGCGATTTGTTTTGCGCGGCGCGAATCACCGGCGTCAGCAGCCCCTCTTGGATCGCAACGGCTATTCCGAGATCGACATCCGCGTACTGCACGATCGCGTCGCCATCGAACGAGGCATTTACTCTTGGGACTTTTGAGGCCGCTTGCACTGCTGCTTTCAACACAAAATCGTTCACGGTTATTTTGGCGGCGTCGGCGCCTTCGCCTGCTGACTTCAATTCCTCGCGTGCTTCCATGAGAGGTCCAGCGTTGACCTCGATCGTGAGATAGAAATGCGGAACCGGCCCAAGGCTTTCGACCAGTCGCTGCGCAATGATTTTGCGCATTCCGGAAAGTTGAATGCGAGCACTCTCGCCAGGCTTTACTGAGGGCTCCGGCTTCGATTCAGCTTTTGCGGGACCGCGGTCGGCGACCGCGGCTCCGGATTTGACCGCACCGCGCACGTCGGTTTCAGTCACACGGCCGTCCGGACCGGTGCCCTTAACCGCGGAAAGATCCACGCCGAGTTCAGCTGCGATTCGCCGGGCAACCGGCGACGCTTTCACGCGCGGTTCTTCTGCTTTTTCAGCTTTGAGCGCAGGCGTTGCGGGCGCTTCAGTTTTCTTTTGCTGCGGCGGCGCGGTTGCTTTCTGTTTGGCTTCCGCCGGCGCTGGTTTTTCTGTTTCAGCCTGCGGCTGTTCCTCTTTTTCTTCTGCGGCTTTGGGCTTTTCCTCTTTCTCTGTTGCCTTCTCCTCTTGCTTTGGCGCTTCCTCGCCTTCGCCGCCAATGAACGCAATCTTGTCGCCCACGTTCACCTTGCCGCCTTCCTGGACGTAAATCTCGGTGAGCGTCCCGTCTTCAGGCGACTCCCACTCCATCGTCGCCTTGTCAGTTTCAATTTCGGCGAGCACTTCTCCGGCCGAAACCTGGTCGCCCTTTTTTTTCTTCCACGCGACCAACGTTCCTTCAGTCATCGTGTCGCTAAGCTTCGGCATCTGGACTTCAGGCATAAGGAAAAGTGATGAGTGTCGAGCAATGAGTTCTCACGCGTAGCAAACCTGTTTCACGGCTGCGATCAGTTTCTCCGCATTTGGCAATACCGCGTGCTCGAGACGCTCATTGTAAGGCATCGGAACATCTTCCTGTGATACGCGGATGATCGGCGCGTCGAGCTGATCAAAAATGTTTTTCTGGATCCGATAGCAAACTTCCGCGCCGACGCCGCAGAACGGATGATCCTGTTCAACAATCACGACGCGGTGAGTCTTTGTGACCGAATCGAAAATCGCCTTCTCGTCGAGCGGTTTAATAGAACGCAGATCGAGAACTTCTGCGGAAATGTCTTCATCTTCGAGCTGCGCCGCAACTTTCAGCGCGATTGGCACTGTCTGCGCATAGCAAATAATCGACACATCGCTGCCTTCGCGTTTCACGTCTGCTTTGCCGAGCGGGATGAGCAGTTCTTCGTCGGGCGGTTCCACCATTCCCTTCGAGCTGTAAAGGAGCTCCGCTTCGAGGACGAGCACCGGATTGTCGTCGCGCACTGCGGTCTTCAGTAAGCCTTTCGCGTCGCGCGGCGTGGCTGGCGCGCAAACTTTCAAGCCTGGCACGCTGGCGTAAAAGTTTTCCGTGGCATGCGAATGCGTCGCGCCGAGCTGATGCGCGGGTCCGTTGGGTCCGCGAAAGGTGATTGGAATGTTAAATTGTCCACCGGACATCGTGTACATGTTCGGAGCGTTGTTCACGACCTGATCGAACGCCACAAGCGAAAAGCTGAACGTCATGAATTCTATAATTGGCCTTAGCCCGACCATCGCCGCTCCGACTCCCAAACCCGCAAATCCGTTCTCGCTAATCGGTGTGTCAATAATCCGCCGCGGCCCAAATCGCTCGAGCAGACCGTGGCTGACCTTATAGGCGCCCTGATATTCCGCGACCTCCTCGCCCATGAGAAAAACATTGGGGTCACGCTCCAGTTCTTCGGCGAGCGCTTCGTTGAGTGCCTGGCGATATGTGATCTCTCTCACGGCTGCGCTCCGTTGGCGTACGTGTAGTCGTAAAGCTTCTCGAGCGGCGGCTCAGGGCTTTGTTCAGCAAACTTGACGGCAGCCAAAACGGTTTCTTTTGCCTGCTTGTCGAGTCGGTCGAATTGTTCATTCGTCAATTTTCCTTCGCGCGTAAGCTGTGCGCGAAAACGCGTGATTGGATCGTCCAGGCGATATTTTTCCAACTCTTCCCTGGTTCGGTAACTTGCCGGGTCCGACATGGAGTGGCCGCGGTAGCGATATGTTCGCGCTTCGAGGAATGCCGGGTGGGGCTCTTTGCGGATCGAATCGGCAACCTCAGCAATCTTATTGCGTACTTCGCGAAAATTCATTCCATCAACAATCTCTCCAGGGATATCGTAGCCCTCTGCGCGATCGACAATTTGCTTGAGCGATGTCGACCTTTTCACCGACGTGCCCATGGCGAAAAGGTTGTTTTCGCAAATGAACACGATTGGCAGCTTATACAAAGCAGCGAGATTCAACGCTTCGTGGAATGCCCCCTGGTTTATTGCGCCGTCGCCGAAGAAGCAAAGCGTGACGCGATCTTCGGCGCGGTATTTGATCGCGAACGCCATCCCGACAGCTAACGGAACGTGCGCAGCGACGATGGCGTGCCCACCGTACATGTGGTTTCTCTTGTCGAAAAAATGCATCGACCCCCCTAACCCGCGCGAGCAGCCGGTTTCCTTTCCGAACAACTCCGCCATGCAGGCGTCTGCGCTCGTGCCGCGTGCAAGGGCGTGCGCATGATCGCGATAAGCGGTGATAATGTAGTCGTCGTTGCGCACAGCGGCCACCGCGCCGGCCACTACTGCTTCCTGGCCGATGTACAGGTGGCAAAAGCCGCCAATCTTCTGCGCTTGGTACTGCTGACTGGCGCGTTCCTCGAAACGCCGGATCAACAGCATCAGCGCGAGCATCTCGACTTCGTCGCGTTGCTCGGGACGCTGCATCGAAGATTACGCGACGCGAGGCAAAGCAGCT
>DATBDI010000441.1:0-3021 GCA_036270025.1 Candidatus Udaeobacter sp.
TAGTAACGCTTTACGGAGGGATCCTGGTTTTTTTGTAACTTTGATCCGGTACCGTGCAATTTGGATTCGATTGTTGTGCTCGCCTGAGCCACCTGTTCTTTGAAAGGCTTGTTCCAGCCGAGGAAAATCACGGCCGCAATAATCACAATCTCACCCAATAGTCGCATAACCTTTAAGATTGGCAGGATGTCCCAGTGCAGGTCAATTTAATTTTAGTGATTACAGGTGCTCAATCTGAGAACACTTTTCACGGCAAATCTTTGGTGATGACTCAGTTTACGCCGAGAGCCCCGCGCCTGCGGGAAAAGGCGAAGCGAGTGGTTTTGCCCGCCTGATTCTGGCGGTGGTCACAGGAGGCTGAGATTTATCGCTTGCCTGATGACTAGGTGGCCGAAACATGCCTGAAACAAAAGCGGTGCGAGGACTCACCGCACTCCAACTCCGAAGGCCTTCGCGAGACCGCACTACGTGCGAAATTGGTTACCAGTCGTAATTGCTTTCGCGCAGCTTTCGGAGTGCGAACAGCCTGCCCGCCGTGTGCGGGCGTCCTCACGTCGCTTTGGATAAGAGCACTGGCTCGCTCACGAATGGCAAGCGCTTAAACGCTTCAACGACCTTAATACTCTCCGCCTTCGTCTTCTCGCGGCGTCACGACCTGATCGTGCTCGGCGCCCTCGTGCTTACCGATGACCTGTCGTTTTGAAAAGATTCTCGGCGATTTTTTGGATCGTATTCCAATTGCGCTGTAGCGCCTCGCTGCCTGCCGCGCCGGAGCATTGCGAAGGCGGGTGTCGAGGCGCAGAGCGGCACGGCGGCGCCCGCCACGGCGGGCAGGCTCTTGCCGTGGCTACAACGATTTTTGTGGTTCGCAAACTATGACACGAATCAAATCGCGCAAATGCGATTTGGCGACGGCGGCAACCGCAAGAAATGCCTCGGAGGAACTGGTGAGGCTTAGAGCGATTTAAATAAAACTGTGGCCGCTGTGATGCGTTGCTGCAGCCGCGGCCCGTTGGGCCGCCTGCTTGGTCTGAAAACGAGCGCCCAGGTGGGCCGGCAGGTGGCTACTAAATTTACGTAATCGCTTCTAGCGCCGAAGGCGCGACATTCACGTCAAAGCCTGGGGCAGCGTCCCAGGGTTATGAAAATCAAAAAAACATTAGCGCTGAAAGCGCGATTCACTTCCGGCACACCGGCTGGACCAGCGCCAAATTGAACTGACTCCCCCGAAAGCTTTCGGGGTTGTTTGCATGGCGATTCGAATTCCTGTCCCGAAAGCTTTCGGGGCAGGCTTGATTTTGAGATAACGCCTCTGGCGCTTCGAGCGGCTGCAGGTTTCCTTATCGCTTAGCTACCCGGGAGGCTTTCAACAAGCGCTTGTTCTTCGGGAAGAAGTTGCTCTCGCTTGAGCTGCGCTGCTTCGGTTTTGGCGTTTTCCAGGTTCGCAGTAGCAGCTAAAATCGCGGCATGCACGGCCAGCGCCGAACCTGAGACTGCATCTTGCTTGACCTGTAGATCGGAATATACCCTCAGCGCGTCTTCGGCGCGTTCCTGTCGCAGCAGCGCCAGCGCCAGGAGCGTCCGATGCGGCAGACTGTGCGGCTCGCGCTGGATTAGTTTTTCTGCGACCTTCTCGATAGTCGCCGCCTGCTGTTTCGTTTCCGGGGCAGCAGGAGGACAAAGCAGCAGCCGCGCATAGGCTTCGTCGTTTTGAATGGCGAGATCCTCAGGCCAAAGCACGAGCATATTCGCCAGGACTGCATGAATTTTTTTTGTGTCGCGGCTCGCCTGCGCCAGCCGCAGCCGGCCATCCCACGCGAGGCGCAACCGGGGCGTTATCGCTGCGGCATTATTAAAGGCGACCTCGGCGATTTCAGTTTCTTTATTTTGCTCGGCGTATTGGGCGAGTGTGATTAACTTTCGCGCGTCGCCCTGGGCGGCCTCGAGCGCGCGCTGCCAATTGTTGTCAGAGGCGGTTTGTTCGCCGAGCTGGCTGTTGCAACGTGCCAGATACATGGCCTCCAGAAATGGCTCGAGCGGGAATTTTCCGCCCCGGAGCTGTTGCTCGACTTCCTTCCATCGACCAAGTCCCCCGAGCGCGTCGAGGTGTCTTAGAAAAAGGTCGCGCGATTGCATTGATTTCTCGAGCGGGATACTGTCGATCGCGCGTTGAAACTCGCCTTTGGAATTCAGCCACACCGCAAGGTCGAGGCGATCAGCCGGATCGGAGTCTTTCCAATCGGCAATTGCGCGCGTGATCAGTTGCTCGCGCTGTGTCGGATCCACATGGATGCGCAGATCGAACGCGAGAAGTTTATACTTTGCTTTGGCGAGCGGATGATTTTCAAGCGCGGAGGCGAGACGCCCGGCCTCGTTCCTGGTGGTATCGCTTGAATCAACGGGTGCGGAGAGCGCGTTTTGCGCAAGAACAACAAGCGCGTCGAGCGATGTCGCCGTTTTCCCCTCGGCTGATTTTTCCAGGCGTGCAAGAGCATTTGCCCGCTCGCTGGGGCTGTTGGCTGCAAGCGAAAGTTGCAGCAGCGCTGCCCGGAACTGTTCGCTTTCTGTCGCGCGCGAATCCGCCACAATTTTCGCCAGGTAAGATTTTGCTTCGTCCGGCAGATTTTTCTGGATCGCCAGTTGCGCTGCGAGCAGCCAATCGGCCGGTTCGGCGTGTGAATCGATGAGCTCGTCCACTGCAGTATCGGCCAGCGCGATGTCACCGGAGATGATCGCGATCATCGCTTCGTCGCGCACGTCCACCCGTGTGAGTGAAGTTTTTCGGGACAGTTCTTTCCAGAAATCGAGCGCCTCGAGCGAATGCAGCCGCGTAAGGTAACGCGCCACGGCGCGCAGCGCCTCCGCCTGATCGGGGCTCAGCTGGTACGCAGCCATCGCTTCAGAGCGCGCGTCGTCCCATTGCTCTTTGTTGATGAAGGCGAATGCCTTCTGAGCATGGCGCTGCGCCTGCCATGCTCGAATGGCATGGCCAGCGGGTCGCCTGCCGAAAATGCCGAAAAG
>DATBDI010000442.1:0-2926 GCA_036270025.1 Candidatus Udaeobacter sp.
CTAGCCCGACTTCACCAACTGAGGGGGTTGGCTGACGCCAAGGTACTGAAATCCCTGGGACACAGCCCCAAAGGTCGGCACTACAGGAGGTGATCGCTCACGCGACTTCGCGATTGTTCCGGGCTTTGATTTTCGGCGGCGGCTGAGCAGGAAGTTGGATCTGCAACTGTCGAAGTAGGAGCAACAGATCCTTCTCTGGCTCCGTATAACGGGACAGGACGACCACCCGATTGTCCGTCGTGGGCAGTTCAACATCGATCATCTGCATGGCGGCGAGTTTTTCGAGCACGGCCCTCGGCGTCAGGCCCGGCGCCAGCGTCTTCAGCCGCTGCTTCAGCGTGACGAATAGACAATAGGCCAGAAACGCAATGAAAATATGGGCTTCAATTCGGGTTTCGAGCTGGTGATAGATGGGGCGGATCGACAGATCGCTCTTCAACTCCTTGAACGCCTGCTCGACCTCGACCAATTGCAGATAAAGGCGCCAAAGATAGCCGGGATCATCGCTCTTGATATTGGAGCGCAGCAAATAGCCACCTTCGCGCCGCCGGGCCTGCCGCAATTTCTTCCGGTCTAGTGCGAAGTGGAATGTTTCTGATGTGACCGGCTGATCCTTCGTCGGCGTGTAGATGACCAGCAGCGCATAGGCCTTGCCCGCCTCTTTCCTGGCCGCGCCGAGTTTGAGCAATAGTTCGTCGCGCGTCAGGTTTTGCTGTTGCAGTTCGCGCAGGCGCTTGATCAGTTTTTTCAATCGCCGCCGCCGCATCGATTGCTCCTTGTCGCGTCGGCCTTCGCTGCGAACGAAAACATACGTCTCTTCCCCGTGTTCGATCAGTTTGACCCGCACGCTCTCGCGCACGTCCTCCCACGGTTTCGTCAAAAACGCCTTCTCGAGTTGCGTGAGCCGTCCTCGCGGCGAGCCAACCAGATAATGGATCGGCGTTTTTGAATTTCGCATCTCGGTCAACACTTCCTCAGTCGGAATGCCGCGATCCATCACCCATGTGCGTTTGGCCTTGCCGTATTGCTTTTCGATCTTGGCCAGAAACTCCTTCAGTGTCGTCTTGTCCGAGGTGTTGCCGTCCATGACTTCGTAGGCCAATGGAAAACCATCCGGCGTGACGATCAGCGCGATCACGACTTGCACGCAATCGGAACGCTTGTCGCGGCTGTAGCCAAATTTCCGCATGCCAGCGCCGGGCGGATCGCATTCGAAATAGGTGCTGGTCAGATCATACAACAGCACCTCGAAATCGGCCTGAAACAGATCTTTCCAGCGCTCGCCCAGGAACGTGAACATCGCTTGTTTGTGCGCGGTGAGCTTATCCAGACAACGATACAGATTGTTCGGTTGCACGAGCGCCAAGTCCTCGCCGAGTAAATCGCCCATCGCGCTATGCTCGAACCAATGCCTATGCAATCTCCATTCGCTGCCGGGAGAAATCAACTGGTAGCCGACCAACGTCTTCAGGATGTTCAGCCAGTTTGTCCCTTCGCGCGAGGGCGGCAGCGCCGCAAACCAGAACTCGTCCAATCGCAGCTGATCCCACAGAAGAGTGGCCATCCAGCAGGCACCCCACTGACGAGGCCGACGCAATCGCATCTCGCTCAATCGGATCGACACCACATCGCAATCGAGCGCCGGGGCAACACGATCCTCGGGAAACAACGCAATCTGTTTGGGTTGTCCGGCGCCTTCATCGAAGACCTCAATCGCTTTGCTCCACGCCGCTTTCTGGCTGTCGTTGATCTCTCCAAGATACAGCACCTGCCGTTGAACCACGCGGCCGTCGTGAGCGCGCCGGTTCTCTACAACGGACCATGCCCGATGTTCCTTGCCGTCCTTGCGACGAATCTTGGAGCGCAAAAACATGACGCAGACTCGCGCCTCGCCCGCGGCCGCGCAAGGAGCTTGGTCGGCACTACAGGCGTTTTAGCAAACCTCACCTCTGCAAAATCAAGCGCTTGTCGCGATCAGACGCCCCGAAAATCGAAAAAATCGCGCCCAGTTGGTGAAGTCAGGTTAGGCGACCGCAGGGGCGAGGTGCGCTCCGCCGGCACTGCGGGCCAACATCCCCTGGCCCCGGCTCATCAATTCCTCAGGAAGCTGCCTGCGGCCCCTCCTTCATCGCCTTCACCGCGCTCTCGCGCAAGAAGGCACTCATCGTCGAACCAATCTCGCGCACGTGGCGAGATAGTTCATCGTACTCACCGGGCCGCAGCTTTATGGTGACGCGCACAGTGCAAGTGGACTTATCCTCCGTATCGGTCATCGCTTTCCCCATACAGCCGCGACGGTCTTTCAGCGCGCCCACAAAATGTGGTTTTGAGCTGACTGGATGCTCTCTAGCCTGAGTTCTCAATCCGGCCACTTCGTGGCCCGAACTCGACTCTTGCGGGTTGTCCACAGCGCCAGCGCGAGATCGGTCCCGGCTACGACAAGACCGTCACAGGAGAGGTCAGCACGACACCTGCAAGTCCCGACAAGGCTTGCTGGACGCCGGCTGCCGTCACGGCCGACACGCTGCCGTTGCTGGTATGATCCCACAGAAGAGTGGCCATCCAGCAGGCACCCCACTGACGAGGCCGACGCAATCGCATCTGGCTCAAGCGGATCGACACCACATCGCAATCGAGCGCCGGGGCAACACGATCCTCGGGAAACAACGCAATCTGTTTGGGTTGCCCGGCGCCTTCATCGAAGACCTCAATCGCCCTGCTCCACGCCGCTTTCTGGCTGTCGTTGATCTCTCCAAGATACAGCACTTGCCGCTGAACCACGCGACCATCATGAACGCGCCGGTTCTCCACAACCGACCATGCCCGATGAGCCTTGCCGTCCTTGTGGCGAATCTTGGCGCGCAAAAACATGACGCAGACTCGCGCCTCGCCCGCGGCCGCGCAAGGAGCTTGGTCGGCACTACAG
>DATBDI010000443.1:0-1819 GCA_036270025.1 Candidatus Udaeobacter sp.
TTCGAATTTGGTAACGCCGAATCGCGGCGGCGGTCTCGGAGTTTTTGTCGCCAGTAACTTTGCCGTAATAGACGCCTTGATTTTTCAGCGCTTCCTGCACCGATTGCGTAGTCTGATCAGCGTGCGCCAATCCCGCTACGCATACAGCCATGATAAGAGTGATTGTCGCCTTCATACCCGCCGTTATCCCCGCGGCATTCCACTTTTACTTCGTGCACGCCAGTGCCAGTGCGTGCGTGCCGGCAAACTTCTGTCAGCCGCCAGTTTTTGCCTGTGCGACGTAGCGCTTCACCTGTTCGGCGTCCGCGCCATTGACGGTGCCAACCAAAGCGCCCCGGCGATTATAGACGTTAACCTGTGGAATTGAGGTGAGGTTGAATTGTCGCGCCACTGGCGTTTTCCAATTGACGATGTCGATCTTGCGCAGCGCAATCTCCGGATCGGTTCTGGCCATCTGCTCCAGACTTGGCGAGATCTGTCTGCACGGGCCGCACCAGTCCGCATAGAAATCGACGATGGTCACATTGCCAAGCGCGAGGTGTTTGTTGATGTCCACCTGCGCGCCGTGAGAAATGACTTCGACCGGCTGACCGCGAGCCGTCACCAGCGCGCCTTGCCTGGCGCTTTGTGCGGAATACGCGGCGGCCACCGCGGCATTGTAATGAAAGCGTTCCTGCACGTCTTTCGGTAACTCGACGAAATAAACCTTGGCGATTCCCGATTTGATTCTGAGCACAATGCCATCAGGCTCAATCCGCGTCACGGTGACGTTTTTGTATTCTTTGCCATCAATCAATTTGAAGTCGTCGGCGAAAGCGATTGACGTGACGCACAGAACCAAAAACGTAAATGGCTTCATCTGAGGGCTGGTGAGAAATCCGACGGTGTAAACGAATCAGGAAGTCGTCGCAAGGTCGAGGCAATTCCGGGCGGCCTGAAATCGTGCATAAGGTTGTCCGTTCGTCGGGCAGCCGAGACGATCATATGTGACCTGGCGGTGCTTATAGCCACGCGAGCGACTGCCAGAGGCGGCTTTTATGAAATTTTCCGGAAAGTTCGCGAACTTTCCGTTGACTAGCGATGCGAGTCTGGTATTTTGGATATCCCGCAAGAAGGCGGGACCGGCTTCACAAGCGGAGTCGGTGTTCTTCTCTGGCCTGACAAGCCAATTCTCTGCAGTCGATGATTGTTGGGGTTGGGCTTTGTCGTGTACGGGAAGGATGATCTTTGACAGTTTGGTCACGGATTCATTGCCGAATCCGTCGATGGTAATAGTCAGCAAACATTGAATTGTGCGTTATCTGTCGATCTTCTTTGAAATCAAAGATTTAGATCGGACAAACCCACGTGATGGATCGATTCGTCGATCCGTTTTACGTGGTAAAGAAAGTCAGATCGCAAACTTTCGGTTTCCCTCACGGGGACCGAGTCGTTTTTAACGGAGAGTTTGATTCTGGCTCAGAACGAACGCTGGCGGCGTGGATAAGACATGCAAGTCGAGCGAGATTTTTTCCTGTAGCAATACAGGGAAAAGTCTAGCGGCGAACGGGTGCTTAACACGTGGGCAATCTGCCAAGAAGTGGGGGATAGCTCGCCGAAAGGCGAATTAATACCGCATGTGATCAGAGTGGACATCCATTCGAAATCAAAGTCGGGGCAACCTGACGCTTTTTGAGGAGCCCGCGGCCTATCAGCTAGTTGGTGAGGTAACGGCCCACCAAGGCTTAGACGGGTAGCTGGTCTGAGAGGACGACCAGCCACACTGGGACTGAGACACGGCCCAGACACCTACGGGTGGCAGCAGTCGAGAATTTTTCTC
>DATBDI010000444.1:0-7843 GCA_036270025.1 Candidatus Udaeobacter sp.
GCGTCGGCGGCTGAGTGTGCCCACTGCCGTGCGAAGAGCAGCAGACCTGGCGCGATTTCCGCGAAACAACGTTTCCAATCCTCATGACTGGCGATATTTTCCATGACCTTCTCACGGTCTTTATCTTCAAGACGACGCCGAGGAATGATTTTGTTTAAACGACCGAAAATTTTGTTTTTCGTCGCCTGGCTGATTGTTGCAGGCACGCCGGCAGGCGAGGTCGATCTTGAAAATGCTTTCGATTCACTCATCGCTGCGGAAAAGGCTTATGCTAAAGCTGCCGGCGAAAAAGGATTTCGCGAAGCGTCCATCTCTGCTTTCGCCGATGATGCGGTAATCTTCGCGCCTAATCCGGTCAACGGCAAAAAATTTTGGCAGCAAACGAAGGAGGATCTGGTCATCGCTTGGCACCCGGTATTCGCAGCCATCGCGCGCAGCGGCGATCTCGGCTACACCACGGGCCCGGCAGAATTCCGCAACAAGCGAACCGACGCACAGCCTGTGGCCTTCGGAGATTTCGTGTCGGTCTGGCGAAAGCAAGGCAGCGGCGCGTGGAAAGTGATTGTGGATGTCGGCATAAGCCATCCTCAGCCAACACTGGCACAGAACGAAACGACAACCTACATTCCAAACATAGCGCTCCCGAACACCGAATCGCCGAGCGCCGATCTGGATAAACTGCAGCAAGAGTTTACAGAATCGCTGAAGGACGATGAAGCCGACGCGATCATCGATCACGCCAGCGATGACATTCGCATCTATCGCCGCGGCCAGATCCCAGCTGTAGGAAAGAAAGCTGCAAAAAAAATGCTCTCGGATGTGGACGCAAAAACGACGCGCGCCCCAACCGGTGCGGGCAGCAGTCATCCGGTCGATCTCGCTTACGAGTACGGCGAATACACGAGCAAAAGCGACGACACGACCGAACGCGGCATATACCTCTGCATCTGGCGCCTTGAATCAGATGGTGCTTGGAAAATTGCCCTCGATCTCCAGAAGAGCGCGCCGGAGAAGAAGTAATCGTGCCATGCGTGAGGCAGACAATCCTGTCTGCCTTCTAATGGGCTAGAGAACACGCAGACACGATTGTCTGCGTCACCTCATTTCGGAATCGGACGCAGGATCAAATCGCCGAGCCAATAGGGATTCGCGATGCCTTCCCGGTACGCATTGAGCGATTCTACGGAGGAATTCACACGCAGGTTGCTGTAAGACCCGTCGGGATTTTGCCACCGCTCATGCCAATAAAGCGCGGCTTTGAGCCGGGGATATCGCGTTTGGAAGCACTCGAGAGCTTGCTGGATCCACTGCCACTTGCGCAATGCGCTCGGTTCTGCGGTTGCCAGCGGGAACTCGCCAGTCGCCCACTCAGCAATCATCACCGGCTTATCTGGATCAAGCCTGCAAATTTCCTCATACGGCCAATCCACAAGCGAGGGAATGTCAGGGTTCGGTTCGTCCTTGTACTGTTGCCCGTAAACACTAAGCCCGAGCCAATCGACGTAGTCTGATCCAGGATAGTACGCAGCCGCGCAGTTCCACGTCTCGTACGGATACGGGTAATTGTTGGTGTGAAACATCCATTTGATGTTTGACGCGCCCCGTGCGCGGACCCGATTCACCACGTAACGATACGCTCTGCGAAATGTTTCCGGCCCCTTCCAGTTCTTAACCTCCGGGTCCCATTGCGCGCCGCCGTAATAAGCACCCGACCACGGGAACCAGGTCCCATTCATTTCAACGCCGAACACGACAATCATCGGATGACCAAAATCCCGCGCAGCGTCCGCCCATTTGTCGATGTAAGTGTCACATTTGCCTGCAAGAATCTCCGTCAGCCCGAATTTGTCTGCACCGCGATCCTCCGCGTACGGTTTGTCCCATGGCGACCAAAAGACGAGCGGCAGCGAGCGGTGTCGCCAGATCACATTAAGATTGTCGACCGGGAAATTTTGCTCTCCCCAGTAACTCGATGAAGCAATGATGGCCTGGTGTTTGCCAACCAGCTCCTCAAACTCTTCGATTGTTTCCAAGGAGACGTCGTCTTCCTCATCCCCAAAATCCATGAACGCGCCGGTGTATGCGCCATGTTCTGGAATCGCGACCTCGACCGGGCCACTCGGATCCACTTGCGCGACTGCAACGTGTCTGCGGCACCCGATGAGCGAGAAGCTCAATGTGATGCATGCAATGGTTAACGTAACAACTGCATCTGTGCGCATTCGTTTTCGGAAGTTCAATTTTCGTGGCACCTCAATAGACCAGAGCTGGTTCGGTTCGCTCAATCGCACGTTGTAATCGTTGAGGCAAAAGCACAGCGTGCCCGAGAATTCTCCTTGACCGAAGAATGGCAATTGTGAGAACAGAAAACCGCAACCCACCGAGGCTACAAATGAACACAAAGGTCGTCACGCTTTGCATTCTGTTTGGGGCATCAGTCGTCTTGTCGGAAGACTTCAAAACCCTGAACGGCAAGGAATACAAAGACGCGACTGTCAGCCGGGTCGAGCCTGACGGCATCGTGGTCAAGACCAAATCGGGAATCACAAAGGTCTACTTCGCCGAATTGCCAAAAGAATTTCAGGAACGCTTTCATTATGACCCGCATCAGGCCGGCGCATATGCTGCCGAGCAGTCTGCAAATTACGCAGCATATCAAAAGCAGCAGGAGGACGCTCGGCGGCAACAACACGATGAGACAGCAAAGAACAATGCGATCTTAGCCAAACAACAGGGGACTCAAAATCGCATTCAAACGTTGCAAAGTCGCTACACCGCGCTTCAACAGGAAGAAAATGGCCTGCTGCTGAAGATCGGAGAAGCAAAACAACCTGGACCGGAGTACTGGCAGGGTAGGCATAAAAGTCACCACGAGAACCCGCAAAAATCTCAGTTACCGCTTCTCCAGAACCAGCTAAGCGACGTTCGTCATGAAAAAGGCGAGGTTCGGAAGCAGTTAGAGAAAGCACAGCGGTAGTGAGAAAGCGGCGCGAGGACGCGCGCGCACTCCCAAAGGTGTCGCGAAAATCAGACAGCGCGCTGTGGCCTTTCGCACGCAGTGCGGCCTCGCGAAAGCCTTCGGAGTTCGGAGTGCGATGCGTCGTCGCATCGCTTTTGTTTTCTGCGAGACACGTTGCATACCACGCCGTGAATAGTGCATCGTTCGCAAGGCGGAGCCGGCTGTTTCGTGCAGCAATTGCTTTGGTCCTTTTGCAGGCATCATTGGCGACCGCAACACGCGGTAGCGAGAAGTCGCTCGTAGTTTCTGCCATTGTGTCCGCCGATCATCCAGTAAATCGATGTGTTCCCACTCAGGCGATCGGCGCGGGTGTCGACGGTCACGAGAAAGACGAATGCGCGCGGATGTTCACCGACCGGCACATCGCGGAAATGCTTTCAGCCGGGTTGGGACCGCTGACGTATCGACTGCGTACCGAGCTCGGAGGTGAAGTGTGGCACTGGAATCCGCGCGGCACGTGGAGTAATCCGGTTCACCAGTGCGGATATTGGGTTTCCGATGATTCGCCCGGCGAACCGATTAATGTCTCTTACGGGTACCGTTTGCCGCGGCGCGGAAACACGATCGATCAGGCAAATGATGACGGTTACTCGCGCATCACCGACGGCGACGACAAATCGTTTTGGAAAAGCAATCCTTATCTTGATTCGCATTTCACGGGCGAATCCGAAGATGCGCATCCGCAGTGGATCGTGATCGATCTCGGCAGCAAAAAGCCAGTGAACGTCATGCGCATTCGTTGGGGAACGCCTTACGCTAAACAATACCGCGTCGAGTACTGGCCTGGCGACGATCCGATGCACTTGCACGGCGATGACGACGACGACTGGCAGCCATTCGAGAACGGGAGAATCAGTGATGCTGCCGGCGGTGATCAAATGATTCGGCTCGGCAAGCGTCCACGCCACGTTCAGTTCGTGCGAGTTGTGATGAGCCACAGCTCGCGAACCAGCATGCAAGAATCTGATGATGTTCGCGACCGGCTGGGCTTTGCGATTCGCGAAATCGAGCTCGGGAAAATCGACCAGCCGAATCAGTTTCACGATCACGTTCGCCACGCGCCAGATCGACATCACCAAACCGTCATCTACGTATCGTCTACTGATCCGTGGCATCGCGCTGAAGATATCGATCCCAGCACAGAGCAGCCGGGACTCGATTTCATTTTGCGCAGCAAGCTTACGAACAATTTGCCGGTGCTTGTGCCCGTCGGCGCGTTGTACGACACACCTGAGAATGCTGCGGCCGAGATTAATTATCTACTGCGGCGCAACTATAGATTGGAAGGAGTGGAGCTTGGCGAAGAACCCGACGGACAATGGGCGTCGCCAGAGGATTACGCAGTGCTTTACACCGGTGTCGCCCGCCGTGTTGCGTCACTGGGTCCACAGGTAAAACTCGGTGGCCCCAGCCTGCAAAGTTTCGAAGACAAATTGGTCACCTGGCCGGACGCCTCTGGCAATCGCTCCTGGATGAATCGATTCCTGAAACACATTCGAAGCGCCGGAGCGCCCTTCGATTTTTTCTCGTTCGAATTTTATCCGTTCGACAACATTTGCGCAGATGCAGCGCCGCAGTTGCTGGAAATCCCGAAGCGTCTTGGCACGATGATAAGCAGCTTGCGCGCAGACGGCGTGCCTTCCGACATCCCCTGGCTGATGACGGAATACGGCTATTCGGTTTTTTCAGGACGCCACGAGGTGGACATTGAAGGCGCTCTGTTTACGGCAGACACAGTCGGCGCATTCCTCACACTAGGCGGGACCAAACCCTACCTGTACGGCTACGAGCCGAATTATCTTCAGGACGAGCTGAAATGTTCCTGGGGCAATCTCGCGATGCTTCAGTTTAATGAGAAGAACAACGAACTGAATCGCCTCTCCATCTACTACGCCGCGCAGCTCATCACGAACGAATGGATGCAGCCCATCAATGAGCCGCACGAGATTCTTCCCGTGGGCGTGTCTAGCGCGACCCTCACCTCAATCCTTTCCCCAGATAGGGAGAGGCGGACGACGAAGTCGCCGGTGAGGGTCGACCCGAAGAAGCTGACAGCATCAGGTGTCGTGACTGTCTATGCGGTGCGCCGGCCAGATAAACAATGGGCGTTACTTGCGATCAATAAACACCCGAATCGCACAGTACAGCTCAATGTGGAGTTCAATATTCCCGGTCGAAAGCAGCACGGTTTTACAGGTCAGGTGGAGATAATCCAATTTTCGAAAAAACAATACGCCTGGCACGATGACGGACCAAACGGTCATCCGATTCGAAGCCTGCCGCCCGGGCACTTTACGCGAGAAGCGTCTTCATCCTACGAATTGCCGCCGTACTCGCTCACCGTGTTGCGCGGAAAGCTTTCCGATTGACCCGTCGCATCACGAGCGCGACTGAGTTATCCCCCACGAGGCGGAGACAAGTCACCCCAGCTACCTAAAACCACCGGTTTTGCTTAGCCCGGACGAAAACAAGTAGCTCGGCTGGCTTGATCGCGATTCGTTAGACGCTGTTTTCGGCCACTTCTACCTCAACAATATCCCCGTCCTTTAACCTGTACGTCTCGCGAAGATTTACGTCTGTGGCGATCTCAAGGATTTTTTCAGGTGGATCTCCATATTTGCCGGTGTCGGTGTCAGGCCGAAGGATGAAGGCTTTCCGACCGAAGATCTTGCAGGGCACGATGCTGACAGAAACTCGACCACCGTACTCTTCCTTCTCCAGTCGCAGTGCGTTGGCAGGCGTGGGATAGTTCCCGGTGCTCAAGTGGACGTTCAATGTGCCCGGAAACAGACGCATGCCGGTCTTCCGAGTGTAATATGGTTCTAATTTATCCAGCCAATAGGAGAAGTTGTTTTTCCCCGTCCGAATTTCCCCGCTAAGTATCAGCATGCATTTCCCCCGCCGCGTCTAACGAGAGCAAGATCACCCGCCGCTGGCGGCGTGGCGGGTGCTGGCCCATCAACTATCATCTCCCAACTCTCAACTGAGTTTACTACGAGAGCCAGCCGTTCGCAGCATCGCCTCGTTAGATGACTTGCGTCGCTTCGCCGCTCGGCGAGCAAGCGATGCTGCTGCGGTCATGGGCACTGCTATCACCAAAAGCGCTTCGCTAAACATCCAAATGTTTTGCGTAGCGGTGTCTTGCCACGGCCAAGTCTGAGGCGGACCGAATCTCCATTGCAATGTGCAGAAGGACACGACAGCGACGACAACAACGCAAGTCATGGCACGCTTGATCCTGTGATGAATCAACATGCCAAGAATGACTCCGGCCACGACGGAAATGCACACTGCCACAGCAACAACTTCCCAATCGTACGATGTCATCGTCCGCCATCACCCGCGTGCGTCTTCGCGCGTCGGGGGCATGGCCTTGTTGGGCATTTGAATATTGTCTGTGTACTCAACTTTCTCGCCATCGAATTCTGCGAACAATTGCCGATGACGCCGAAGCGAAAACTCATCATCTCGTGTCTCATACTCTCGAACCCACTTGATGAGCATTTCAAGATTCTGGTTCTGAGCTTCCACGCTCGGATACTTGTGCGGTTCCCACGGCCGAGAGCGGCAGTTCCGAATGCAGGCTTCAAGACCCGGGTTCAAAAATATGAGCTTGTCACAATGAGAATTCGCTAGTGAAAGCAGGTCCGAATAACAGCCTTCAATCACCCACTCCTTGTGTGCCTGGATAAAGCAAGATAACTCATTCCGGCTTTCGATCAGAGATCTACGCTGCATCGGACTCGCCTTATCCCAGGCCAATGTGTCCAAGTCCAGATGCTCAAACCCTCCGTCTCGCGCAAGTGCTGCCGCAAGGGTGGACTTCCCAGATCCTGAGTTCCCAAATATGACTATGCGAGACATGGCCACTGCCGTTATGCCCAACGACATGTGTGCTGGCAAGTCGCCTAACGAGATTAAGCTGAGCGGCACTTTGAACAAAGGGTGTGCACGTGGAGGAAGCTATCACAAAGTGCTGGGTTCGTTCCATCGCGGGGTTAGGTCTTTTGCGGCTTACGACGTGCGCGCTGCTTTGCAGATACCGACCTGATGATAAGCTTGCCGCGTCCGCTCGGTGGAAGAGGCTCACGCGCCCGCTGAGCCGCGACACTCAGAAGAGCCTGAACCTCGGGCAGCTCAAGCACGTCCGAGGAAGCAAGGCGAACGAAACGCGTCTGTTTGCCGGAGCCGGAAAGGATTTTTCCTGGATCGGGCAAACTGGCGCCGAGGATGAAACACAAGCCGACCCCATTTGCGGCGGCTGCGATAGACACAAAGCAATCCGAAGGACGCTCTGTCGGTCCGTAGCCGATGACAAAGAAATTGTAGTTGTCGTAGGCGAGCTCATTGGCTGTTGGAAAGCGCTTGCGGAGCGCTTTGCGCACGGCCCGAATTATCGCGCGATGCTTCGGCTCAAACTTGTCAATAAAACTCCGCAGCTGTTCTTCGGCTGAATCGGAGGTGGCGTGTGGCATAGGCCTTACGACCGTCGCTTCAGCCGCGAAGGCGCGGCCCTCGCGCTCGCGTCTTCGTGTCCCGGCCGCGCGCCTTCGTCCCCTGCAAGCGCTTGTCAGGCCGCTGCCTCGCGGGGCCTCTTCGCCGGGACGCAGAGAGCGCACTGATCGTGACGTAGTACCCGTCCGGATCCCGGAGTGAGAACTCCCTTGTTTGAGTGTTCGGGTTCACGTGGGGTTCCTCCTCGAACCGGGCGACGAGAGCGCGTGCCCTCTTTAGGGCCATCTCGAAATCGTCGACGCGGAAGAACAAGAGGAGCCCATTGCCAGGTGACGCCTTGTCCGGCCTCATCAAGGAAGGATGCTCGTG
>DATBDI010000445.1:0-3468 GCA_036270025.1 Candidatus Udaeobacter sp.
AAGCAATCGTCACTTCGCTCGCGCCAAAAGATTGAGAAACACTTCCCCCTATTTTACGGAAAGCCACTTTCGTTGTTGACAATACAGGCCAGCACACACACCGTGCCAACTTATGAAAGAGCACTTAGCTGGGATCACAAAACGTATTGTCGCGGGAATGCTCGTAGCGTTGGCCATTGTCGGGGTTAGTGCCTTTGCAATCCACACCCCGGCTCAAAACTCGGCGGCTCGCTCGTTGAACAGCATTCAAACCGATAAAGCCACACTGTTTTACGCGGACAGGGCTCCGAGCGCTAATTGGTTCGTGGAGCAGGTCCTGCTGGGAACCAGCGAGAGTAAGGCCGCGACTGAGAATTTGAAATCAGTTGCCGCGGCGCTTTAAGCTGCTGTTAAGCTAGCGAATCAATTCGCCAGTCCCGAAAAGTCTGAGACTGGCGGTGTTGTGTACTGCGACGGTTGGAAGCCGGCCTTTGAAGTCCGACCGACGAATCCATCCCGTAGCGCCGGAACATTACTTCGGCAGGCGGGCATCTCGCCTGACAGGAGAACGCCCGGCACACTCAATGCCGAACGTTCTAATAGCTGGAGGAAATCGAGGCAATTGCAAGGTGGGTCGAAAGGAATGGACGGCCTGGTGGTCCCTCCTACCATCTATTGAATGATTTCCAAGCGCGTTTACGTCGCCTGGTTCGGCGTACATTTCTTCCTCATAACAGCAGTTTGTTTTGCCGGGCTCTTTTCGCTTGTCGCCGAAGGCGCTACCATATTGCCGTCAGCGCTCGATACCTACGCGCGGAAGGCTGAACTGCTTGCGGCCTGGCTGCTGGCGAAGCAGGCCTCTGCATCCAGTCCAGTTCGGCGGAGTATAGCGACCTATCTGCACGCTGTCGGCATCCAATCGGGATACACTTTTTTTGCGCCGAATATTCCAGGTTACCACAAGCTAACCTTGGAACTCTATTATCAGGACGGACGCGTAGAATATCAGTCGCCGCATGTGAGCGGACGGGCAGCCCCCCTTCGTATAGATAGCTTGCTAAACCGGTTGGCCGACGACCGCTATGAGCCGTTGCGCGAAGTGGTGGTAAAGATGCTCGCCTTGTCTGTCTGGCGTGAGCATCCCGACGTGAAAAAAGTTCGGGCCACTTTCGGATCGGTTAGTCCACCGAGCATCAGTGACTTTGAGCATGGGAAAGGCGAATCGTTCCAGCCCATGTTCAGCTACGATTTCAGTCTGCGTGAGGAGGAGAAACAGTAGTGCAATCGTTGCCACCCCATCCATAACAACACCATGACCGTGCTGCGACGACGGTGGCAAGAATTTCTCGAATTTCTGTTTCCGCCAGAAACAGACACATGGCTTGCTGTTTTGCGTATCGGCATGGGTCTGCAAGTGCTCGTTTATGCGCTGTTCTTAAGGAGTGACTGGCACTACTTGCTTTCCGGAACCGGCAAGGGCCTCGTGAGCCGCGAATTGGGAGAGGCAATCGCCTCGTTCGACAGTCCGCTCATTCCGAAACTTGGGTGGCTCGTTTTTCTCGGCGGCCACGTCGGCCTTGGGGAAGAAACAGTCCTTTCGGTGGCCTGGGCCTGCTTGCTTTGCATGGGATGCTGCCTGCTGCTGGGACTTTTCTGCCGCCCGGCGGCGATCATTGCATGGTTTCTTCACCTCTGCGCCGCCGAGAGCGGGGGATTGCTCACATACGGCGCGGACAATTTCATGACCACGGCACTCTTTTATTTGATGTTGTCGCCGCTGCCAGACCGATACTCCGTCGATAGCCGGCTGGTAAAAACAAAACCGAGGAGCCCCCGGCTACTGGGGTTTTGGCGGCGCGTATTACAGGTCCACCTCTGCTTTGTCTATTTTTTCGGAGGCCTGGCAAAATTTCTCGGTAGCGGCTGGTGGGACGGGTCCAACCTCTGGCGATCGCTGACACGGCCACCCTTTAACCTCATTTCGCCCGACATTCTGGTTCGATTCAAATACGCGCTGCCCATCCTCGGAATCTCTATCTGTCTGATCGAAGTCGGTTATCCAGTTTTCATTTGGATGAAGAAGACCCGATTCTTTTGGCTGGTGTGCATTTTGGCAATGCACGCCGCAATCGGACTGACGATGGGAATGTATCTGTTTGCGCTCGTTATGATTGTACTGAATCTGGCCGCGTTCGGCGTCGGTATTAGAGTTCCTTTCATCAGGCATCCCGCTGGCGGTACGCGGGATTCCGCGCAGTTTCTTCCGAAGCAGCAACTCTCCCCGTAACGCATCCGGACGCTGCGGCCTGCAACGCCAGCCCGCTCGCGAAAACTTTCGGAGTAGCCCCGACGAAGGGCGGTAATTCGCGGTTTTTCAAACAATTTCATTTTTTTGAGAACTTCGTCCCGCAAATTCCGGAGATGTAGGTAAGCGGTGCAATCATGAACCCCAGAGCCGACGGAAAGCTGGCTGGAAACCGAACTGGTGAAATGTGTTCTTGACATGCGCCGTAAATACGTATAGAAGGCAGTAATACAAACGAAGAAGAACCCGAAAAAATGAAAAAAAGAACCAAAATCCCCCTCAGAACAAAAATTACTCTGACAACTGTAGCGCTGTTAACGCTCACAGGAGTGTTTTACGCCGCCAATCCAACTGTCTTTGTCAGTCCAGGACACGGCGTTTTCCAGCCCATAGGCATGGCCGCTGACGCGGGTCATCTGTATGTGAGCCAGTACGAAGACAACGAAATCCGTGTGGTCGATTGCTTCGGGAATGGCACGTTGTTCGGGACGCTTCCGGGCCCCACTCAGGCTTTGGTGGAGAAATACATGGTTCTCGCTCCAGCGCAGTCCGCGACGGCCATGTTCACTCCGGGCGACCTTTTCGTCACACTACGCGAACAGGTCTATGTCGCCCATCCACCTAGCGGTATCTTCACGCTGTTTGCGGATCTGGCCCCAGTATTAGGCGGCTGCCCCTTTTCGGACCACAGCGCGATTGGGTTCGACAAAGTGGGCACATTTGGCTTCAACATGATCGTAACGTGCGAGAACGGCCGCGTCTGGAAGGTTGACCATTTTGGAGTTCCCACGCTCATCGCGAACACGACGAGCCCAGCGCATGGGTTTACATTCATTGAAGGACCAATTGTACTGCCATTAAGCTTCGGGCCCTTGGCCGGCCAGATCATGGTGACTGACGACCAGAGAAATGAGGTCTACACAATCAATAGCGCGGGCGTCGTTACTTTTAACCCTTTCAATTTCCCGGACCCGGCCGTGTTCACTTTAGTAGAACAGGCCCTCATTATCCCGGATTTTCCGTGCGTTTTCTGCCCGGGCCCCTTCTTCCAGGCGTCAGCACAGAATGACGCGATTTTCTCATATCCGCCAGCCGACTTCACAGGGCTTGGTGGCGACATCATCTTTACGACCGAGGGCGCCCCCCCCCAAGGCACCGTTCGCGCGCACTTCAATCCCATTACC
>DATBDI010000446.1:0-4062 GCA_036270025.1 Candidatus Udaeobacter sp.
TGTTCGACTGCAAACGCCCGGTCCTTCCGCTCGTCAAAGCCATGAAGGAAAGAAATGTTCACGTTGGTCGTCTATTCCCCGCCCTCCCGAATCACATGCGTCTCACGATCGGCAAAAAATCCGAGATGGAAACTTTTCTGACTGCGTTTCGGGAAGTGATCGCTTGATACGAAAACGTTGGCGCGTCGGTGTTAAACCGATTCCAGCCGATCACATACGTAGCCAAACGTAAAGCGCTCCGGCGACAATGCCGGCTGCGGGGACGATCAGCCACACCTTGCTGTGTCTGGCCTTCTCTGCTTCGTCGACAGCACCGACAGACACGGCGATACCTGGCGGGAACAGCGCCTCGAGCGCCTCGTGGTATTGATGCCGATCGTCGACAGACATCTCACCAGCATGATCAAATTCGGTGTCGTTTACGATGATCTTCGCCTTCAGTTTCGCAGCCAGTCGCGCGCCGGAATGAAGCGCTGGCGTCTCGTGAATAGCGCGCTCATACGCCGCCCTGACGATCGGCGACATCTCATCTGCGCTGGCGTATTCCTGGCCGTTGAACCGGATGTTGGTCTTGGTCCTCGTGTTCACTACAGGGCCAGTAGTGAGAACTATTTCTCGCGAAATTCAAGTCTGATGTCTTCTATCTTTCCAGTGTCGCATTCGTTTTTCGCTCGTTGCCAGTAATCTCTCGACAGTTGTCGATCTGCCATTTCAAGAACCCATCGCAGGTACTAGGCGCGCCTTGAGCAGTCGCGTCCCGACGTGCGGCAGTTCGCGTCATTACTTCGGCGCAGCACGGCGATTCGAGCGATACGGTACCGGCAGGTACTCGACCGAAGGCTGTCGGCGCATGGGCTGCGGATAAAGCTCCATCAAGCGCAATATGTTTTCCGGCATATCACTGTTGACCGGCAGACCGAGAGAGCGCGCTCGCTCGCAGGTGATGGGATAATCATGCGTCCATGTGCCGCTGGTCATGAGTTTGGCGATCTCTTCCGCTTTTTCGCTGGGATATCTGTCTGCTAACAGCTCACCCACCTCATGTCGCATTTGTGCAATCGCCTTTTCCGCTTGGTCAGCCAAAATTAATGTTTTGTCGTCCACCTCGGCAACTGGTTTCTGACGGGCCGCTTTCAGAATTGAAGCCGCCGGATATTCGCCGAGCTGCGGATCAACCGGCCCCAATACCGCGTACTCGGACATGACGATCTCATCCGCGGCGAGCGCTAACAAGGTGCCACCCGACATGGCGTAGTGCGGCACGAACACCGTGACCTTCCCTTTGCGTGTGAAAATCGCGCGCGCGATCTGCGTCGCAGCCAAAACCAAACCGCCAGGCGTGTGTAGCACCAAATCTATAGGAATCTCCGGATCAGTCAGATGAATGGCGCGCAGGACCTCTTCGCTGTCGTTGATGTCGATGTAACGGAATATCGGAAAACCGAGCAGACTCATCGTTTCCTGCCGGTGCACCAGAAGAACAAGCCGCGATTTTCGCTCGCGTTCGATCAGGGCGATCATGCGCTTGCGTGATGCTTCCAACAATTTCTGTTTGATGATCGGCTGCAGCGCTGAAAGCATGAAAAACAACCAGAAAATATCCATCTCCTTCTCCTTTCGCCTAACGAGTTCGCGGCTCCCACGCCCATTCGAGGCCGTACTCGTCTGGTTGCGATGGCCGGCGCCGGCGCACAAACAACCGACACAGAATCACGCCACTCACAAATCCACCGACGTGCGCCCACCACGCGATGCCGGCCACCTGCTGCGAACCGGCCAACGCCGCTGTGCCGCTAAACAGATTAATCAAGAACCAGAGGAAAAGATAAAGTACGGCCGGAACCTCGAAGAAGAAGGGGAAAAAGAAGACTGGAAACAGGACAATGAGTCGCGCCGTCGGAAAAAATATCAGGTACGCACCAAGCACGCCCGCAATCGCGCCTGAGGCGCCCACCGACGGGATCGTGGAATCCGGATTTGTCAGCAACTGCGTAAGGCCAGCGATGCTGCCGCAGAGCAGATAGAAGATCGCAAATCGGACCGACCCCATCCGATCTTCGACGTTGTCGCCGAAAATCCAGAGTGTCCACATGTTTGCGATGATGTGAAGCCAGCCGCCATGGAGGAATTGGTGGGTGAGGATCGGCCAGTAACTGTCCACAGGAAAACCGACGTAAGCAGCCCAATCCGGATGAGTGAAGCGCGCCGGCACAAGTCCGAAAAGATAAAAGAGTTGTTCGAGGCCCTGCCGGGGAAGCATGAGCTCAAAGAAAAACACGACTACATTTATAAGAATCAACGCTCGTGTAACGACCGGCACGGAGCGGCTCGGAACGGAGTCCTGAATCGGAAACATCTTGGCATCTAGTTATCGCACCAGCGTGATCAATCGGCTGCGGCTCGCGCTTCCAGCCTACTGACCCCTGTACACTCGCTAAATCGCGCTGCTCAAGATCCAGATCACACGCGGACAGACTTCGAGCCGCGAAACTTCGTTGTGGGTATGATTCGAACAGACGATCACGGATTGCTCGTGACTTGCCGAAAATGTGGGCAACGCAATCGTCTCAAGTACGAAGCGTTGAAGCGGACATTTCGTTGCGGCAAATGCCAAACCGAGTTGACCGCCCCGAGCGAACCGGTGGAAGTGCCAAGCGATTTGGCGTTCGATGCGCTGATAAGACGATCGACTCTGCCGGTACTGGTAGATTTCTGGGCGCCATGGTGCGGACCGTGCAAGATGGTTGCGCCGGAGATTCGTAAGGTTGCAGCGGATGTAGCGGGCAAATTTGTGGTAGCAAAGGTGAACACCGAAGAAGTGCCGAGCCTCGCGCAACGCTATCGCGTCACTGCGATTCCAACGATGGTCTTATTCAATAACGGATTAGAATTGGCGCGGCAAGCTGGTGCAATGCCCGCACCCCAGATCCAAAAGTTCATCGAGCAAGCGCAACGAAAGTAAATGCAATGGGCAACACCGCGACCTCGCCACCGGCACAATCGTCAAAACGTGAAAACACCATCGAGGTGAGTCTGGAAGACTTCGAGCAGTTTTTTAACACGATAGATCCCTCGCCATTTCATCGAAAGGATTTGGACCACGATTTGGAGGAGTTCATCGTGAGCTGGGCAACGGAATACCCGCTCAACGAGCCGCTCCGGTTGGTCATATATCTGCAAAATCGCCTCTCCGGCACGGACGCGCAGAACGTGATCGAGCAGGCTGTGCACAATTATTTTGTTTACAAGACCGATTTGAATCAACGCGAGTTCAAGCTGCTCCTTCGGGAAGGCCGCCTGAGCTTGCTGATTGGCCTGGTTTTTCTAACGCTTTGTCTGAGCGGAGGGCAAATGGCTAGCCGGTTACAAATTCCCGGCGCTAGTATCGTAGAGGCCAGTTTAACGATCGCGGGCTGGGTAGCGATGTGGCATCCGATGGATGTGTTCCTTTATGCATGGTGGCCGTTGCGACGGGAGGGCAAGGTTTATCGCAAACTCAGCGCCATACCCGTGCAAGTCAGATGTTCCGCTGTACCAGGAGAGGCGAGCAAATTTCTTGTCCACTCCGGCGTATGAAAACAAGTGTTGCGGTTGTCTAGCAGTTTACCTGGAACCGCTCCTGTTGAAAAAGTACGTGGAGCACATTCACTTGCTGTTCTGAGAGAGAGCATGAAATTGCTCCGTGATGAGAGCTCCTGTTGTAACTCTTAACGACCGGGCCAAGGCAGCGCCGATCCAGAGGCGGCTCGCTAACGCTGGCATTGCAGCTGAGATTGACAATGAGCTTCTCGAAAAGCTTTGGTTTGTATCGAAGGAAGAATCCGACGCCCGGATCCATGTTCCAATGGATCAACTTGAGCGCGCGCAAAAGCTTTTGCTCGAGTGGGACGCGTCCGAAGGAATATTGCGCGAGGCAATTCACTGCCCTGAATGCCAGTCATTACAGGTTCATTATCCGCAGTTTGCTCACAGGTCCCTCATTCCGAATCTAATGATGGGATTTCTGGCCAGGATCGGCTTGATCGAGAAGGAATACTATTGCGAGAACTGTCATTACACGTG
>DATBDI010000447.1:0-2090 GCA_036270025.1 Candidatus Udaeobacter sp.
TAAAGCGGCCATCTCGCTCACCTTCATTGTCCCGCTCGTCCTCATCTACATTTTCGGAAACGTCTTCGGCGTGAACTCCGAAGATCGCGGGCCGAAAGGCATTCCGCTCGCGGTGGTAAATCAAACGGACGCGCCCGCTCCGGCCGCAATTATTTCTGCGCTGCAAAAGGAGCCCGCCTTCAAGGTCATCATGTCACACAAAGATGCGAATGGCGCGGAGCACGTGCTGACCGAAGCAGACGTGCGCGAGATGATGCGCGCCGGCGACATTCACTTTGCGCTCATCTTTCCCGCGGATGCAACGAGCGACTCAGAGGTGGCGTTGAAAATGAAGTTCCTGCGCAACGCGCGGAACGAAATCGAAACGGAGACGGTGACTGGCTTACTGCAGAAGACGATCTTCACCGCCGCGCCGCAGGCATTGCTCGCATCGTTGCAGCGGCTGGGCGCGAATCAGGTTGGCAGTGAGACCATGGCGCGTTTCAACCACTCGTTAGCCGACGCGATCGCCCGCGGGTTCGGCGGCGATCCAGCGAAGATTCTGCACTCCATCGAAACCGGCGAGTTCGACATCCCAGGGACCACACCAACGAGCACGAACGGTAACTCATTTCTTGATAGCCTGATCAAAATCGAGCGCGAAGAAATCGGCGGCGAAGGCGTAAAGAGTCCAATGGCGACTCGCAGCGTCGGCGGCTATGCCGTGATGTTCCTGCTCTTTTCGCTCACCGGCGCGTCCACTTCGCTCTTCGATGAAAAGAAAGCCGGCTTGTATCAGCGACTGCTCGCTGCGCCCGTGCGACGGACGCACATTCTTTGGAGCAAATACATCTTCGGCATCCTGCTCGGTGTGGTGCAACTGCTCACGCTTTTCGTCGCGGGCCGTGTCCTCTTCGGCGTCGATATCACGAGCAACGTCTTCAATCTACTCCTCATCTGTCTGACCGCGGCGAGTGCCTGCGTTGCCTTCGGCATGTTGCTCGCCGCGCTCGCGCCCACGGCCGCGGCGGCGAACGGCATGGGCACGTTGCTCATCCTGACCATGAGCGCGGTCGGCGGCGCCTGGTGGCCGACCAGCTTCATGCCGCAATTCATGCAGCAGTTTAGCAAGTTCACGATCGTCTATTGGTCGATCGAAGGTTTCCTCCGCGTGCTTTGGGCAAACTGCAACACGCGCGAGCTGCTCCCGGTGCTTGCCATCCTGCTCGCCTTCGCTGCTGCCGCGAACACGATCAGCATCTGGCGTTTTCGCCACGGGCAGATCTTCGAGTAGCGAAGGCGAACGCCTTGCGTGCAACCCGACGCACAGTGGGTAGCGATCCGCCCAGCGTGGCTCCTCTGGCTGCTCGTGGTTTTCCTGCACAATCGCTCGCGGCAATGGTGCTGCGCCATATGCGACATTTTGCCGCCGTCGGGCAAGCGTTAAACTTCATGAATGCGGCGAGGCGAATCGCTGCGCGAAGGAAAGGTCCCGATCCATCGCGCTTTGGGAGTGCGCCGACGAGTCGGCGCCTTTGAAGCGGTGACCCCCTTCGCTAACCTACGGTGGGGCAAATATGTCATCGCACTCCAAAAGCATCGCTTCGGTCATCCTAGCAGCCGGTGAATCGTCGCGCCTCGGACAACCGAAGCAGCTACTTGAGTTTCGCGGTAAAACATTAGTCCGCCGCGCCGTCGAAGCGGCAATCGAAGCAAACTGCTCGCCTGTGATTGTTGTGACTGGCGACGCACATGCTGAAGTTAAAAACGCCCTGGCTGCGGCGAACACAATTCTCGTCCAAAACAGCCAGTGGACACAAGGAGTTGGAACATCAATTCGCGTAGGCATTCAACATTTGATCGATAATGCCCCTGGGGTTGACGCCGCAGTGTTGCTGGTTTGCGATCAGCCATTCGTGGATTGTGATCTTGTAAGGGGTTTAATCGCTATGCACTCCGAAACCGGTAAACCGATCGTGGCCTCAGCGTACGCCGACACGCTGGGCGTGCCTGCATTGTTTGATCGTTCGATATTTCAGGAATTGCTACGCTTGGATGGCCATTTGGGTGCAAAGACAATCATTCTTTCGAACCGCGCCCGCGTCGCCGAG
>DATBDI010000448.1:0-3461 GCA_036270025.1 Candidatus Udaeobacter sp.
TTAATGGAACCGGAGAGCGGATAACCGCCGTGAATCAGGATCTTATCCATACTGTGCGAACAGGAACCGTGTTACACCCGAGTAATCGTTTTTTGAAGAAATATCGTGGTATTTTTTTTCCGCCAAGACCGAAAGAAGCGCTTCGCCCTGGCCGATGCCAATCTCCAGCGCCAGCAACCCACCGGGCCAAAGGCGCGCTGGTGCCTGCGCGATGAGTTCGCCCACGATCTCATCCCCACGAGCGCCGGCGAACAGTGAAGTTTCCGGATCGTGTAAAACCTCACGGGAGAGCGTGTGGCGAGCTTCCGTGGAGATGTAAGGAAGATTGGCAACGACGAGATGGAAATGTCCGTCAACATTTTCAAGGAGATCGCTTTTCACAAACCGGACCCGATCTGCCAGATTTAGCCTCGCGGCGTTCTCTTGCGCCAGCGCGAGGGCATCGTCTGAAATGTCCACGGCGAGAATCCCCGCCTCGGGAAATTTAGCGGCCAGACTGAGCGCGATGACTCCGCTGCCGGTTCCCATATCCACGATGCCCCCATTCGAAAGTTTTGATTCAAAATCCGAAATCAACAGCTCGACCAGCTGCTCCGTCTCCGGGCGCGGAACCATCGCTCGCCGGTCGCAGAGAAAAGTGAGTCCGCAGAATTCCACGGTCTTGAGAAGATGTTGAAGTGGCTCGCCTTCGGCGCGACGCCTCACCAATTCACGCAAGGGCGCAAGCTCCGATTCACTCAGCTTGCGATCGAATTCCAAGTAAAGGTCAATGCGGTTGCGTCTGAGCGCATCGGCAAGCAAGTGCTCTGCGTTCAGCCGCGGATTCTCGATGTTGCGCTTTTGGAAATACGCAGTCGTCGCTTGCAGCACCTCGAGGACGGTCATGCGGAGCCGTCAGGGCATCGACGGCTGAGAAGCCGTCGTTCCTTGAGTTGCTGATTCTTGCAAACGCTCAGAAACGTCAGCGGCTTGCAACGCCCTGATCAATTCGCCGAGGTCGCCGTCCATCACGCGGTCCAAATTATATAGCGTCAGTCCGATTCGATGATCCGTAACGCGGTTCTGTGGAAAGTTGTAGGTGCGAACTTTTTCTTCGCGTCCGCCGGTGCCGATCTGGCCTCGGCGTTGCGCGCTGTACTTCTCTGCTTCCTCGCGCTGCCGTCGCTCCAGCAAACGCGCCCGCAAAATCGATAGCGCTCTTTCCTTATTCTTGATCTGACTGCGGCCATCCTGACAGCGAACAATCATGCCGCTGGGAATGTGCAGCACTTGGACGGCTGAGTCTGTGGTGTTCACGCCTTGCCCCCCTGGACCACCGGAGCGTGAAACTTCGATTCGCAAATCTTCCGGTTTCAATTCAATGTCGACATCCTCCGCCTCCGCCAACACGGCGACTGTTGCCGTGGATGTGTGTATGCGGCCCTGCGCCTCGGTAGCAGGCACTCGCTGCACACGATGAACCCCGCTTTCGTAACGCAGCATTCGAAACACCGATTCACCGGAAACTCGAAACACTGCTTCCTTGAACCCGCCAAGCTCCGACGCACTCGATTCCAGGTCTTCGGTTTTCAGCCCGGCAGATTCTGCGTAACGGTGATACATGCGATAAAGATCAGCTGCGAAAATGGCGGCTTCATTTCCGCCAGTTCCAGCGCGAATCTCCACGATCGCGTCACGCTCTTCGTTTTCATCAGGGGGCAGTAAACCGATTTGAACGTCACGTTCGAGATCGGCTACCCGCTTTTGGAGCTCCGGGATCTCATCATCAGCCATGGCGGCGATTTCAACATCGCGTGACATCGCCAGCTCACGGTTGTCGTCCAACTGCTTGCGTGCTGATTCGAGCTCGTCCCACTTCGCCAGCAGTTGCTTAATGTTCGCGTGCTCACGCATGATTTCGCCAGCGCGTTGGCGATTGGAAAAAAGTGCCGGATCGGCGATATCGCTGTCGAGTCCTTCGAAACGTTTTCGCCTGAGTTGGATAAGGGTATTCAAGTCCATCGACAGTGTAGCCACGGCGCTGCGTCGCCGTGGGAAGGCGCCCCGACACAGCGGGGCGGCTACAGATCAGCTAAGCCTTTTTCGGAGCGCGCGCCGCTTTGGTGCTACCGTAACGCCGCGCAAATTTCTCTACTCGCCCCGCGGTATCGATAAACTTCTGTTCGCCTGTGAAAAATGGATGACAAGCGGCACAAATACCGATCTTGATATCGCGCCGAGTAGAGCGGGTGTGGTACACCGCGCCACATGCGCACACCATATCAGTCTCGTAATATTCTGGATGGATGCCGGATTTCATCTTCGAAGCGGAGCGCGGAATCTAATCGTATGAGGCGGCGTGCGCAAGGTTTGAAATCGACCGACCCGTTGCTTGATGCGTGGCGACAAATGCTGAGCCGCGCCAGACTCGCGCCTGCCATTCTCGATACAAAGGGAGAGGTCGTTCGGAATTTTGCGGATATAGAGCAGCACGCCCGCGAGCTCGAATTGAGGCTTGAACCATTCGATGCCGGATCCGTTGTTGCTGTTCAGATCGGAAACCATGAAGATTGGCCATCGATATTGATTGCCTGCCTTCGCAGGCGGCTTGTCGTTCTGCCATTGGAGAAGTCGATCAGTGATCAGCAACGCGACGCCGCTCTGGAGCTTTGCAAAGCGACGGCTGTCGTGTCGGTGGTCTCCGGCGGGAACTGCCTCGAGATGTCTCGGCTGCGAACAGCCGCCGCTACAATCGAATGGGATGAGAGCTCGCCATCGCTATTGAAGCTTACTTCCGGTACGACGGCGGCGCCGCGTGCAATTCGCTTTCGCAGTCACCAGTTACTGGCCGATTGCAATCAGATTTGCGACACAAAGGGAATTACAGACGCGGATTTGAATTTTGCAGTCATTCCGGTGTCGCACTCCTACGGCTTCAGCAATTTGCTCACGCCACTGATCGCACGTGGCGTTCCGATGGTCTTAAGCCGCGACAGAACGCCGCGCGCCGTGCTCGACGATCTTGCGAGAACAAACGCAACAGTGTTTCCGGGAATGCCCGTGTTTTACCAGGCGGTCTGTGAATTGAAAAATGTCCCGGCTCTTGCGAAACTGCGGCTGTGCATTTCTGCAGGCGCGCCGCTGTCGACCGCGGTCGCAAAGAAATTCGACGAGAAATTTAATCTGAGGATTCACTCGTTTTACGGTGCGTCCGAGTGCGGCGGAATCTGTTACGATCGAGACGCCACAACCGACACGGAGAATTTCGTGGGGCAAGCGATGGAAGGCGTCACGATCGAAATGCTCGGTCCGGGCGCGCCCTCCACCCGGATCCGCGTGCGCAGCGCCGCAGTGGGTGACGGTTATTTCCCGGAACCCGACAATGAAAAGTTGGGCAAGGGCGTTTTTGTGCCTGACGATTTGCTCACCCGTGAAAGCTCGGGTTTCAGAATCGTTGGCCGGATCTCCGACTTGATCAATGT
>DATBDI010000449.1:0-10882 GCA_036270025.1 Candidatus Udaeobacter sp.
CGAAGATCTTTCAGAAAATCTTGATGAAAGGTCCCAGCGCTTTGTACGCCTTTAGCGCCAAAGGCGCTGTCTCACTCCAGCCTGGGGCAACGCCCCCGGAATTCGATTACACCAGCAACAAGCGCTGAAAGCGCGCTTCAAACAGATCGGAGGAGAACTGGTGCCAAAATTGAATCGCGCCTTCAGCGCTGATGGTTTCGCACTGGCATATGGATTCTGGGGGCGTTGCCCCAGGCTCGCGGTGAGTGCTGCGCCTTTGGCGCTAAATACATCCAGCCATTTGGCGCTGGGTGTTGACTCTTTTTAATCGTCGCGCAAGAGCGTTAGATGAAAGCGATGAAACAGGCCAGCCTAGTCGCGACTCGACGCAGCCTGGTCGACCGACTGGCTGATTGGCGCGATCAAGTCAGATGGCAGGAATTCTTCGACACGTATTCGAAGCTGATCTACTCAGCCGCACGCCAGTCCGGGCTGACCGACTCCGAAGCACAGGAAGTCGTGCAGGAGACCGTCATCACGGTGGCGAAGAATATAGAGAAACTGAAATACGATCCGGCAATTGGCTCGTTCAAAGGGTGGCTGCTGCAAATCACGCGCTGGCGGATTGCCGATCAATTTCGCAAACGCGAACCGGGCAACGCGAAACGCCCGCATGCAGTCGACGATCGTTTAACTTCGACAATCGAGCGCGTCCCCGATTCACGGATCGTTGATCTTGATGCTCTCTGGGAAACCGAGTGGAAAGAGAATCTGTTTGAAGCGGCGGTCGTGCGCGTGAAAAAGAGAGTCGAGCCGAAACAGTTTCAGATTTTTGATTGTTACGTCCGGAAAGAATGGCCTGCACAAAAAGTTGCCGAGCGACTCGGAGTCAATGTTGGTCAGGTGTATCTGGCGCGACATCGCGTAGGATCGTTGCTGAAAAAGGAAATTAGAGCGCTGGAAAAAATGGAGAGTCACGCGTCGTCGTAATATCATTGACGGAACATGAACGGGTTCGTCGCTCCGCCTCTCGCCTTGGGCAAGGGGAGAGGATTGAGGTGAGGGGATTGCTATCGGCAGCCGCCGCTCGCGCTTCCAACCCTCACCCTCCCCCTCTCCCTGGAAAGGAGAGAGGCGACCCACGTGCGGCGAGGAGAGGTTCTTTGGGGAGCGCGCGCGTCTCGCGTGCTGGTTTCGGCGTCGCGCCGAAACGAACTTTCGCTTGGAACTCGTTGCTAGCCGGAGATCGAGGGTAATAAGAAAAGTTCGCGAACGCCAGAGGCCTTCGCCAACACGCGGGACGCGTATGCTCCCCAGCATTGCTTCGCATCGGTCGCTTGTGTAAAATCGGCCATTCCCGACCACGTTGCCGCTCAGATTCCCGTAATTCCCGATCACGAATTGCTGCGGGTGATCGGCCGCGGTGCTTACGGCGAGATTTGGCTGGCCCGCACGGTGACTGGCGCGTTTCACGCGGTCAAAGTCGTTTATCGCAGCACATTTGAAACGGAGCGTGCGTTTCTCCGGGAATTCGAAGGCATGTCGGCATTTGAACCGATCTCTCGCGCACACGCCGGATTCATTAACATTCTGCACGTAGGACGGACTGCCGATTATCTCTATTACAGCATGGAGCTGGCCGACGATCATTTGGCCGCGCGCAGAATCGACATCAGCAGTTACGAACCACGCACGTTGAAAACGGATCTGGCGCGGCACAAAAGGCTCTCCGCTGACGAGTCGATTCGGCTTGGGCTCTCGTTAACAGAAGCGCTTGAAGCATTGCACGGTCGCGGGTTGACCCACCGCGACATCAAACCTTCGAACATCATTTTTATCGAGGGCGTGCCAAAGCTCGCAGACATCGGATTGGTCGCGGCTAGCGGACAGCAATCATTCGTTGGAACGGAAGGTTACGTGCCCCCGGAAGGGCCAGGCACGCCATGCGCCGACATCTACAGCCTCGGCAAACTTCTTTATGAAACGTGCACCGGAAAAGACCGGCTCGATTTCCCGGAGATCGATTCGCAATTGAGCACGCGTCCGGACCGCGAACGTCTGCTGCAACTCAACGACGTGCTTGTGAAAGCCTGCGCGAACGATCCGAAGAAGCGTTATGACTCGGCCTCGGAAATGCATCGGGACCTCGCCGCACTTGAGCGCGGTGAACGTCCGGAAAGATCGCGCGTGAAAATTTTGGTGGCGGCGGTATCGCTCTTGTTCCTTGCGCTGGCGGGTGTCGGGTTCTGGCTAAGCCGCTCGCAGCCGACCGCTGATCTGCATCTGCAAACAACGATTCGGACCGAGCCTACTGGGGCGCTTGTCGTTTTAGGCGATCACGCTCAAAAAAGTCCCGCGACTTTCGGAGATTTGGAACCGCGCAACTACAACCTGCGCATCATGAGTCCAGGATATGAACCGGTGGAAATGAGGGTCGACTTCAGGCGCAAGCACTCGCTTGATCTACCGGTGTTTCGACTCGTGCGCAGTAAAGGCAGGCTTCAAATCCAATCCGACCCGGCCGGCGCGCAGTTTTCGCTCCGAAGCGAAAACGGCCAGATTTCTCGCGAAGGCGTGACGCCACAATCGATAGCTGACCTTCCAACTGGTAAATATTCGATCATCGCCCGCCGCGGCGATTGGGAAATGCGCGACGACGTTGAAGTGCAGCGTGGCGAGACCGCGAGTAAATCATTCGCCTTTGTAAGCCCGATCACAAACATCACCAGCGAACCGAGCGGCGCGGAGATTTTTGTGGACGGAAAATCGCGCGGCCGCACGCCGTTTCGCCTGGATTTGCCAGCGCGTCCACACGAACTGGTGGCACACCTTGATGGCTGGCCTGACGAACAGCAAAAGATCGACGTTGTCGCGCACCGCGAAAACGCGGCGCATTTTGTTTTTGCCAATGGCAGCGTGAAGATCACCAGCGCACCGGGCGGCGCGACGGTGATCGCAAACGGAAAGGACCTCGGTCAAACCCCGCTGGTGATTGAGGAAGTCAAACCCGGCGACGTGAGTTATGAGCTGCGGCTCTCCGGCTACAAGCCAGGCTCGGTTACGGGCAGAGTTGAACCGCAAGAGCAAACGTTTCTCGCAGCGCATTTGGAAAAGAGCCTCGGCTCCGCGCCTGGGCGGCCGTTCACGAACTCGCTCGGGATGAAGTTTGTTCCACTGGGCGACATCCAGATCTCCGTCTGGGAAACGCGCGTGCAGGATTACCAGGCGTTTTGCCGCGCAACCGGGCGACGCTTCGAGCCCGCCGATTTTTCGCAAACCGCTACAGATCCTGTCGTGAAGGTGAACTGGTTCGATGCGATGGCATTTTGCAAATGGCTGACAGAAAAAGAGCGCAACGAAAACCTCATTGAAGAGCGGCAGCTTTATCGTCTGCCGACCGACACCGAGTGGAGCATGGCAGTAGGTTTGCAAAATGAAAGCGGCGCGACGCCTGAATTACGCGACGGCAAAATTAAAAATGAATTCCCATGGGGAAAGCAGTGGCCTCCCCCGAACGGTGCCGGAAACTATGCCGCAGCAAAAGCGGGACGGAATCGCGGCGCGACGAAGGCAGTCGGAACTTTCAAGGCGAACTCAATCGGTCTCTTCGATCTCGGCGGAAACGTGTGGGAATGGTGCCTCGACACCTACAAGGGTGGCAGCAGCGCAACGAGTCGTGATTGGGGCGTGCTGCGCGGCGGTTCCTGGGCGACGAGCAATCGTCTGGAAATGCAGTCCTCCTATCGAAACGTAATCGATCGCAACGATCGCGACGTCATTTATGGCTTCCGCTGCGTATTGGCAACGCAGCCCGCCAGCGAAATTGAGAATAGGTGAGTACTTTTTATTGTTATGATCTTGGTGCGGCGCCGATGTGGCGAAATGGTAGACGCAACGGACTTGAAATTGCGTTCTTTATGATTTCTGGGCTTTTCAAGATCGATCAAATCTCGCGCGATTTACGAGGCTAAATCGACGAAATTCTTTTTCCGGTATTTCGCCCTTGTTTCCCCAAGCTGCCCATAGCGTTGCCGCGTCGCTCAGCTGACCGCGCAATCCTGGTACGGAAAGGCCGACGACCCAGCACGCCACCGCGATACAGACAAGAAAGGGATCATAAAGCGCGACTGCCATTCCGAACCACAGCATCGTTCCGGCGAGAACTGGACCCGAATTCAGCTTCTGGGAAATGATCGCCCTCAACCAAATCTGATCTCCGTTTCTTGCCCCAAGTTCGTCGGGACCCATAGCATGCGTAGCAAAAAGCGGCTCTTTAAGACCGCGAAACGTTTTCGCTTGATTCGCGTTCACAACAGCCCGTGCGCCGGACGATCCTCGAATTTGCCCGCTGCACGGACGGGCTGATGGTACAGTATATAGCCGCGCGTTCAGTCGTGCGCTTTGATCGGCCCTTCGATAACCTCGGGTTTCTGAGTGATAAATTTAGACAGACGCTCTTTTACATAGTCGGCAGCCAGGTGCACTGACTCATCAGCCCCGGCCTTGTCCTTAAAGACACTAAGGGACGCCGCCTCGCCCTTGCCACTATCGAGCCAATAGTAGCGCACAAACCCCTTCGCCTTCTTAACGATGGGCACGAATTCCTCGCGCACGCGGCGGTCGATCTCTGCACTGTCTTTCGGATCAAAATGGTAGTGGCGAATGACGGCAAACATAATACTTCTCCTTGCTGGAATTTCCGGTTTGTAACTCTCTTTCCGATATGTCCGCAGCCGTTTCGTGTCAACCACCGAATCGCCTATTCGAATTCCGCGAAAGCTGGCAACGCTCTCCATCGTCGCAATGTGCGTTTTGACTAAGGTTCTATAACCACCGGTGTTCCGAGGTAAGCGGCGTTGTAAAACTGGCGCGCTTTCCAATACGGCATCCTAATACATCCATGTGATGCCGGGACCCCTGGCAGGTAGCCCTGGTGCAAGCCGTAACCGGGCGAGAATTCGAGAAAGTAGGGCATCGGAGTGCCCACAAAGTGCGAATGCGGCGGTCTGCTGTCACGCCTGCTATCGACGTTGGCCTTCACGACTCGTCCCGAATTGTCAACATAGTCACCATAGATACTGGAGCGATGATGTTCGTCTTTACGGATCACCTGAAAGCGACCAGTCGGTGTGCGGTATCCTTCTCGGCCACTGGATATGCGCGACGAAGCAGTTCTATAACCTCCACGGTGGAGATAGGCTTCCTGCTCTCGTAAGCGCACGACAATCGATGGCCGGCCGGAATGACTCTCCGGCACGTGCGATGTGATCAGGTCGTTCACAGTGCTACAGCTGCTCAAGGCCACGAGGGCAGCGCCGAGCGTACAAAATTGTGGAACTCGATTCATAATTAGCTTAGGCCGAATTCATGTTTTCTCCGAAACCTCTAGCACAGGTGTGTTATCTGCCAGTTAGTTTCATCATCGCATCAATAATCTAATCTCTGACGCGCTGCGGTTCGGCAAAGAGCTTACTCGTTCGCCCTATGATTGCCGCTTGGGGGGATGCTCTGGAGCGTTAGTCTCCAACGTAATCGAACGACGCGGGGCGAACGGCTGGCGATGAATTTCTTTTCGCCGCTCGCGTAACGAGCTTAGAATTCACAGCACACAGCGCCGATGTGGCGAAATGGTAGACGCAACGGACTTAAAATCCGTTGGGCCATAAAAGGCCCGTGCCGGTTCGAGTCCGGCCATCGGCAGTGTTTTTGATTGCCGACTTTTGATTGCTGATCGCTGATTGTCTATAGATGGAACGTCCTCTTTTTATCCCAGTGATCCTGGGCACGGCGCGTCAAGGCCGGGAAAGTGAGAACGTTGCGCGTTTCGTTTTTGAGCAGACAAGGAAACGTGCCGGGGTGGAGACAGAACTGATCGATGTTCGGACGCTTCCGATGCGGCTCGATGATGCGGGAGAGCAGATGAAGGAGGCAAAATTCTCAGCAACGATCGAGCGCTGTGACGGACTGATCATCGTCGCGCCGGAATACAATCACGGTTACCCGGGGCTACTGAAGCATGCTTTGGACATGAACCTAAAGGAATACATTCACAAGGCAGTCGGGATCTGCGGCGTTTCGGCCGGACCGTTTGGCGGCGCGCGTGTAATTGAGGCGCTGCTGCCGGTGATGCGTGAGCTTGGCTTGGTGACAATTTTCGAAGACGTGAATTTCGGGAACGTGCAAGACCTGTTCGATCAAAACGGAAATTTGCTCGACCAAAAATACGTCCGGCGAATCGACAAATTTCTAAACGAATTGGTTTGGATGGCGCGCGTCCTTCGCTACGGGCGTGAACATCTGCCGGCTTGATTAACCGTCGAGGTGCTTCGCTGCAGAGCCCACGCTTGCCGCCGCTTCTCGCTGGCCGGGAAAGGGTAAGATCCGTGCCTTTCGTTACGATGCCTCCCGCGTATTTTCTGGCGAATGGATCTGTTGCGGAAGCGAATGCGAAAGCTCGGGATTCGGGACGTTGATGTTGAAGAGACGTTTACCCGGTCGTCAGGGCCGGGCGGTCAACACGTCAACAAGGTCGCGACCGCAGTCACGCTCCGTCATCGCCCAAGCGGTATCAGCGTCACGGCGCAAGACTCGCGTTCGCAGGCGGTGAATCGCAAGCTTGCGCGAGAACGCCTGCTCGATGCGATCGAGAGCGCTGAACAAGCGCGACGCGCCGCCGAAATTGCCAAAGTCGAAAGGGAACGGCGAAGGAAATCGCCACGGCCGGCCGCGCTAAAACGAAGAATTCTCGACTCGAAACGGAAACGCGGCGACCTGAAGAAGCAGCGCGGCAAGATTGAGATTTGAAAAGAATTGTCGGCCCTAATACGTCTGCGGACGCGACTTGTGACGAATAGTTTGTTGAAAACAATTCACTTATGAAAAAAGCGATGATACTGAGTGCTGTGTGTTCCGTCGCGGGTCTGATGCTGGCTTCCTGTTCCAGCGAGCCCGAGGCGACGACAACTACGACGCGTCAGACCACTGTCAGCACCCAACCGGTGCCGGCGACCACGGGGGCAACGACGACAACAACGACGCACCACATGGGCGGTGGCTACTGATCCGCAAAGCCGGAGCCGCGCTTATGGGTATTGGCTGTTGTGGCCACGGCCTTGTGGGCCGTCCTCCCAGTTAAAAGCAGCTCTAAACTGAACCGGCCTCGGTCGGTCGCCAGAGACTGAATCGCGCTCAGGCTTTTTCGGTCGTAGCGTCGGCAGTTTGTGCTTCTTCTTCTGCCTGGCTCACGACTGGGGCGATTGCCTGCAGCTTCTCGTCGGAGCGCAGATCCATCAATTTTACACCCATCGCGTTCCGGCCAGTCTCACGAATCTCTTTGACTCGGGTGCGTACCATCTGGCCTTTGTTCGTGATGAGCATCATCTCGTCAGTCTCGCGGACAGTGAGCGCGCCGACTACGTCGCCGGTTTTTTCTCCGGTTTTCATGGTGATGATCCCTTTGCCGCCGCGCGATTGCCGGCGGTAATCGTCGAACGCGGTCCGTTTGCCGATTCCATTTTCGCCGGCGACCAGCAACATCGCCTCTTGATCGACAATGGCGATTGCGACGATGTGATCGCCTTTCGCCGGACGAATTCCCCAGACACCCACGGTATTGCGGCCCTGGTCGCGCAGTTGTTCTTCATGGAAGCGCAAACTCATGCCGTCTTTCGTGATGAGCACGATCTCGTTATTGCCGTTCGTCAGTTTCGCATCGATCAAGCGGTCACCGTCTTCGATTTGAATGGCGATGATGCCACCGCGCCGAACGTTCGCGTAGTCGGAGAGGTTCGATTTTTTGACGATGCCGGACTGTGTTGCGAAAACGATGTGCAGATTTTCATCCCACGTTTGATCGAGGGCGTTCGGACCCGTCCCGGATTTTTTCGATTGGACCCGAATAGTGGCGGCAATTTTCTCGTCAGGCCTGAGCTCGAGAATATTGGCGATCGAGCGTCCCTTGGCGGCGCGGCCCATCTCGGGAATTTCGTAAACTTTTTCCACGTACGCGCGTCCTGACGCCGTGAAGAACATCAGATAGTCATGCGTCGTAGCCGTGAAGAGATGCTCAACGAAATCGCCTTCCTCTTCTTCCGTCGCGCCCTCGCGCGTTTGCATGCCGATGACGCCTTTGCCGCCGCGCCGTTGGGCGCGAAATGCGCTGACGGCAGTGCGCTTGATGAATCCGCCATGCGTGATGCTGATGATGCAACCCTCATTGGCGATGAGGTCCTCCATGTTGATCTCCGCTTGATCTGGAACGATTTGCGTCAGGCGCGGCGAGCCGTATTTGTCTCGAATCTCACGCAATTCCTTTTTGATGATGGTGAAGACTCGCTGCTCTTTTGCGAGAATGTCGCTTAAATCCTCAATGATTTTAATAAGGTCCTTGTATTCCTTCTCGATTTTGTCGCGCTCGAGTCCGGTCAACTGATAGAGTCGCAGATTCAGAATTTCGTCGGCTTGCTGCTCGCTAAACGCATAGCGGCCATCTGTCATGCGCGCGGGATTGCGAATCAGGATGCCGATTTGTTCTACCTGACGTTTCGTGAATTCGAAGGCGAGGAGTTTGACTCGCGCTTCGTCGCGATTTGCAGACCCGCGAATAACACGCAGGAATTCATCCAAATTTGCGAGCGCGATGAGATAACCTTCCAGTGTTTCGGCGCGCTCTTCGGCCTTTCGCAATTCGAAACGCGTCCGCCGCAGGACAACTTCGCGCCGGTGCTCGATATACGCTGCGTTGGCTTCCTTTAGCGAGAGCAGCTTCGGACGGCCGTGATCGATCGCGAGCATGATTGCCGCATAGGAGGACTCCAATGCCGTATGCTTGTAGAGATTTGCGATTGTCACTTTCGGATTGGCATCGCGTTTGAGCTCGATGACGACCCGCGTGTTTTCGTCCGATTGATCGCCGACGTAGCTAATGTCGGTCAGCACTTTTTCGTTTACCAGTTGTGCAATACGCTCGACCAACGTGGCGCGGTTTACGCCGTACGGAATTTCTGTGATGACGATTTGCTCACGGCCTCCCTTGAGTTCTTCGACGCCGGCTTTGCCGCGGACTTTCATGCTACCCCGGCCGCTCTCGAAGCACTGCCGAATCCCGCCGACACCGCAGATCATGCAACCGGTTGGAAAGTCGGGCCCCTTCACATGCTGCATCAGCTCGTCGAGTGTGATGTCAGGATTGTCGATCTGTGCGCAAATCCCGTCGATTACTTCGGCGAGATTGTGGGGCGGGATATTCGTAGCCATTCCAACGGCAATGCCGGTACCGCCATTGACCAGCAGGTTTGGAAATGCAGCCGGGAAAACCCTCGGCTCGGTGCGCGTCTCGTCGTAGTTCGGGACGAAATCGACCGTATCCTTCTCCATGTCTGTCATGAGCGCAGCGCCCAGGTGTGTCATGCGGGCCTCGGTGTACCGCATTGCCGCCGGCGGATCGCCTTCGACGGAGCCGAAATTGCCCTGTCCGTCGACAAGTCGTTCGCGCATCGCCCATGGTTGCGCCATATGGACCAGCGTGGGGTAAATCACCGCTTCGCCATGCGGATGATAATTTCCGCTCGTGTCGCCGCAGATTTTCGCGCATTTGCGATGCTGTCGCCCGGGGAACAGCGACAAATCATGCATGGCGTAGAGGATTCTGCGCTGCGATGGTTTCAGTCCGTCACGGGCATCCGGCAACGCGCGGGAAATAATGACCGACATCGAGTAATCGAGAAACGATCTCGACACTTCCTCGGCTACGTTGATCGGCTCTATTTTTTCGTTTGGATTCAACATGAGTTCTAAATGCTTCGCAGATCTATTCTCATTAACACCGGAGCTTTAGCTCGGTGTAGTTGCACGGACAATCCAAGAACCGTTTCAACGGTTTTTTTGTGCATGAAAGCCGTTGAAACGGCTCGCGCATCGCCCTCGTATCTGCACCCGGCTGAAGCCGGATGTTAATGAAATGACAAACGCAATTATTCATTCGTTCCCAAATTCAGTAAATCCGCGCGAGTGCCGGACGCTCCGCCAGAAAGCGTTCTTCCCAGAGCCGGGAAGTCTCGTCCGCTTGCCGGATCGTTACAGGCGGACCAATACGCGTGTCGCCCGGCAGTGCGATTTTCAAGAAATCGAAGACGCTGCGAATCGTACCTTCATAGTCCCGGCATAATTGCTCGTATTGCACTTCAAAGGCCTGAATGCCAAGGCGCTGAAAGAAATCTTCCCAGACCATGTCCTGTCGCTCGGCTTCGCGAAGAGATTGTTCGATTAACTCGGCGTCAAACTGCGGCGCGCGTTCGGCCACTTTTCCGTTCTGTACTTTCCAAAGACCAGTTTGCAGCGCGCGCGCCGTCGAGAGCGCCTGCCGAAGTTTATGGCGTCTGCGGATGTACACGAAACGCAGACGCGGGAACGCATCTCGCAACATCTTCAGGTCATCGGCTCCCACCTCTCCAAAAACACGAGTGTCTCGCAGCCGCGTGAGGAAATCGTCCAGATACCAGCTCATCAATTTGAAACCGAATACTTCGTTTCGCGTCGTCTTCGTATTTACGACGTTGCGCACGTAAGCGGCATAATCAGCAGCCGGATCAATCCCGAGCTCCGTCGCATAACGGGACTCGGCTTTCGGGAGAAAAAATTGTTTCGGGACGCCTGCGCGGCGGGTGTCGCGCAATCCATCAGTCAACAGATTGCTGCCTGAGCGCGGAATGGTGCAGACGACGTAACAGCGCCGCGGATGCCGCAGCTTGTGAAGCAGACCTCCCATCTTGCTATACGTCGAGGTTCCGCACGTTGAGCGCGTTGTCTTCGATGAATTGCCGGCGCGGCTCGACGACATCGCCCATCAGAATCGTGAACATTTTGTCGGCGTCGACGGCGTTGTCTTCGTTCAAGTCCACCTTTA
>DATBDI010000450.1:0-3968 GCA_036270025.1 Candidatus Udaeobacter sp.
TATCTGCACGCAAAAAACGTGCGGCCAGAATCCGCGCTGTTTTTACCAGCAGGCCCGAAAACGTTTGCTGGTTGCCGATTTGATCGTGCTGAATCACACGTTGCTTTTCATTTTGCTCGGCTCGCCTGACGAACAGCAGGAGCGCGAGAGCGGTTTCCTCTTTCCCAATGACTTCCTGATTGTGGACGAAGCTCACACGCTCGAGCGGGTCGCGTCGAAGCAGATCGGCATTGGCGTTTCGCAATACGGACTGCGATCCACGATCCAGCGGCTCTATAATTCGCGGACCCGTAAAGGCCTTTTCACGGTGATGCGCGACGCAGCCGGCGTGCGGCTGGCAGCTGAACTGATCGATGATGTCGACAAATTTTTTGGAGCAGTCGAGCTGAAATCGAATTTTCGCAAAGGCCGCGAGTTTCGTGTCCGTGATGTCGATTTTGTTCCAGACATGATTACCGGCCGATTGACCGCGCTGCAGGCGCGCATAGCAGAAACGGTGAAACGCGCTGACGACGAAATTCTCAAGGCGGAGCTGCAGGAATTCGGACGGCGTATCCGGGACGCCCGCGACGGCATCGCCATTTTTCTGGAGCAAAGCGCGCCGGAACACGTGTACTGGGTTGAGCGCACTGGCAAGACGGAGCGCTTTTTGGCCCTGAACGCTGCGCCTGTCGATCTCGCGCCTGTGCTGCGGCGGATGCTCTTTCGCGACAACTGCTACTGCGTAATGACTAGCGCCACGCTGGCAGTCGGGCGCGCGGACCTCGCTTATTTCCGTACTCGCGTCGGCGCGACTGAAGCCGAGCCGTTGCAACTCGGCAGTCCGTTCGATTTCGGAAAGCAAATGAAAATGTTCATCGTGCAAAAAATGCCTGACCCTCGCGACGCTGCCTACCAGAAAGCGTTGGAGCACTGGATCGCACATTTTGTCGAGCAAACCAACGGATGCGCGTTTGTGCTGTTCACGAGTTACCGAGACATGCAGCAAGTCGCCGGAGCGATGGAGAAGTTTTTTCTGGAGAAGAGGATGAACCTTCTTGTGCAGGGCGGAGGCGCACCGCGCAGCAAGCTGCTTGAGCAATTCAAATCGACGCCGGGCAGTGTGCTCTTCGGCACGGACAGTTTTTGGGGCGGCGTCGATGTGCCAGGTGAAGCGCTTTCAAACGTCATCATTACGCGTCTGCCATTTGCAGTACCTGATCATCCGCTCATCGAGGCCAAACTTGAGTTGATCGAAGAACGCGGTGGCGATCCATTCACGGAGTACTCGTTGCCGGAAGCGGTCCTGAAATTGCGACAAGGCGTAGGCCGCCTCATCCGAACAAAGAACGACCACGGCATTATCGTAATTCTAGATAACCGCATTGTGAACAGGCCTTACGGCCGCGCCTTCATGCAAGCGCTGCCCAAATGCCCGGTGGAAATTATCTAAGTCCCCGATTTCTGGAAGCTGTCGTTCCGAGCGAAGCCGAAGGCGAAGTCGAGGAATCTCTCGATGTGTCGGAATGAAGGCGGAAAAAATCTGAGATGTCTCGACTTCGCTCGACATGACAAATTGAGATAAAGTGTTCACTTGAACATATAACGACCTTCGCCATACATTGCCTTCATGGAAGGGCAAATGCAGGTGCAGGAAATCTTCGCTGTCCTGCACAAATGGGGGATTCACACGCTCGGGCAGCTCGCTGCGCTCGATAAAGAGGACTTGCGCAACCGACTCGGTTCAGAAGCCGTTCGGCTTTGGGAACGAGCCAACGGAACCGCCACCAGACTCCTGAAATTCGTCCGGCCACCGGAGTCGTTCGAGGAAAGCTTCGAATTCGAAAATGAAATCGAAACGGCCGAGCCGCTGCTGTTTATGCTCCGGCGTTTTTTGGAGCAGCTCATCGTGCGGCTGAACGCGATTTATTTGGTCGCAAAAGAACTCACCCTCTCGATCACGTTTGCGAACAAGGAAAGTTATCAGCGCGTTTTCAAAATTCCCCAGCCGACGAACGATGTGGATCTGCTCTTTCGCATGCTCCAGACCCACCTGGAGAATTTTCGATCCGACCATCCAATTGCTGCTGTTGCGCTGACTGCGCAGCCGATCCGGCCGGTTTCTCAACAGTTCGGATTATTTCAAACGGCTTTAAGAAATCCGCAGCAACTTTATGAAACGCTGGCGCGTTTAATCGCTCTTGTCGGTGCGGATCGAGTCGGCACTCCCGTTTTGGATGAAACGCATCGGCCGGATGCATTTCGCGTGGAGCCGTTTTCCTGGGCTGTAGAGTCCGCTGTCCGCAGCGGACAATCATTCCATGCGCTGAGGACAGCGCACACTACAGCAGCGCTACGAAGATTTCGTCCGGCAGTGTCTGCGTCCCTTCTGTTGGACAACGAGAAGCCGGTACATCTTCGGAGCGCTGAAATTTCCAGCAATCTTACTGAGCAGCGCGGGCCTTATTTCCTTTCTGGAAATTGGTGGGACGAAAAATCGTGGGCGCGCGCAGAATGGGATCTGCAGTTGGAGAATGGAGAACTGGTTCGTGTTCATGAAAATGACAGAACTTGGAACGTGGATGGAATCTATGACTGAGCTTGTCATCTCGAGCGGAGCGAGAGATCTCACGAAAGAACGATCGGCACTCTCAGGTCTCCAGCGTGATCAATGCTTCGTAGGGGAGGTCCTTCGCTTGCGCTCAGGATGACCTGCCATGTCCTACATCGAACTACATGCATGCAGCGCGTTCAGCTTTTTGCGAGGCGGTTCGTTTCCCGAGCAATTGGCTCAAGTCGCAGCGGAACTGGAAATGCCGGCGATGGCATTGCTCGATCGCAACGGCGTTTACGGCGCACAACGATTTTCCGTCGCTGCGCGCGAACACAACGTGCGTGCGATCATCGGCTGCGAATTGTCGATGGAGGACGGTAGCATTCTGCCTGTGCTGGTCGAAAACCGCACCGGTTACAAAAACTTGTGCGAACTGCTGACCGAGGCGCATTTGTGCAGCGAAAAAGGCAAATGCGCAGTGCAATGGCATGAGCTGGCGCAATTCGCGAAAGGATTAGTGGTGCTTCTGGGGAGCACATCCGTCCCGGATGTTGGTTTCGGCGTCGCGCCGAAACAATCTTTTCAAAAAGTTACAGCTCGAAATGGGCTTTTCGCGTTCAGGAAAGTTCGCGATGGCGAGGACGCCCTCGCCCGCACGCGCGACGCGTGCGCTCCCCAGAATTTCGCGGACCGCCTTAATGTCCTAATTGACGCATTCGACCGCGAAAATGTCTTCGTGGAACTACAGCGACATTTCATTCGCGGCGAGGAACGCATCAATCGCGAGCTGATCGATCTTGCGCGGGCACATCGATTGCCACTGCTCGCCACGAGTGGCGTGCAATATGCGAAACCTTACGGACGCGAAGTGCTGGATGTTTTCACCTGTATCCGTGAACACACCCATCTCGATGCCGCAGGAAAACTTTTGTCACAAAATGCCGAACGCCATTTGAAGAGCGATCGGGAGATGCGCGAGCTGTTCCGCGATTTACCGGAAGCGATCGAGAACACGTCGCGACTGGCCGAGCGGCTCACATTTTCGCTCGAAAATATCGGTTACGAATTTCCCGAGTATCCGGTGCCCGCCGGGCACAGCATGGATTCATTTTTGCGCACCATCGTCTGGTTTGGCGCGCAACAGCGGTATGCCGCGATCAGCGCCAGAGTGAAACGTCAGATCGAGGAAGAACTTGCGCTGATAATCAAGCTCGGTTTCCCAGGATATTTTTTAATTGTGTGGGACATCGTCAATTTCTGTCGCGAACACAACATCATGGTCCAGGGCCGGGGCAGCGCCGCGAACAGCGCCGTTTGTTATTGCCTGGGAATCACGCCGGTTGATCCGGTCGAAAACCATCTCGTGTTCGAACGATTCCTCAATGAGAGCCGCAAAGGCTGGCCCGACATCGATCTCGATCTGCCCAGCGGCGAT
>DATBDI010000451.1:0-1751 GCA_036270025.1 Candidatus Udaeobacter sp.
GGCGTCGGCGGAGCCGGGCAGAAGTTGAGCAATTAGTCCGGGAATACGACACGAGCGGGCTGGGGCGGCAGGAGTTCTGTGAGAAGCATGGACTGTCGTTATCAACTTTGAACCGGCATCGTAAGCGAAAGCAGATGCGTACGGAAACCGGATCATCTGGCCGCTTGATACCGGTAGAGGTTTCACAGGCCAAGCGACCTGCCACCAGTTCGCGGTGCGGTGAGTTGCTGGTTTGGTTAGCGAGCGGTCGGAGCATCGAAGTGCGAGGCGGATTCGACCCGAAGGTACTGCAACAGTTAGTACGTGTACTGGAGCAGGCTTGAGTGTTCGGGCTTGGGTCAGCGACACGGATCTACCTGGCGGCGGGTGCAACCGACATGCGCAAGGGGTTCAACGGGCTATACGGACTGGTGCGAGACCGGTTGTTATGCGAGCCACTAAGTGGGCACATTTTCCTGTTTTCGAATGCCCAGCGGAACCGTTTGAAGTTGCTGTTCTATGACGGAAGCGGGCTCTGGGTATGCGCGAAACGTTTGGAACGTGGGCGCTTCGTTTGGCCGGAGGTTGCGAGCGAGCAGGTAAAGGTTGTGCTCAAGCCCGAAGAGTTGGTGTTGTTATTGGGCGGCATCGATCTTTCACAAGCGGAACGCAGACGATGGCACCGTGTGATTACTGCGGCCGAGAAGTAATACACAGAAAAGCAAGCTTGTAAGTCTAGAATAAGTTGCTTGTAAGTGGAGGTGTACGTTACGTTGTTTTATAACGCAGCGTGAGTCCTTCTTCCTCTCCTCCGCCAGCTTCCGAATCCGAGCAGATCGAACAGCTGCGCAAACAACTGCAGTGGGCTGAGTTGAAGATCAGAGTACTCGAAGAGCGTCTCCGCTTGGAGTTGATCGCCAAGTACGGACCTGCGGGCGAGAAGCTGAGTGACGCGCAACTGGAGTTGCTGCAACTCGAGCCCGGAGTCAGCGGCGTGGAAGTCCAGGCAGAGAGCGAACGCGCACCGGAACCGGCGTTATCCAATAAAAGCCAGCAGCGCAAACATCCCGGACGCCAGGAACTGCCGGCGGACTTGCCGCGTCGGGAGAAAGTGCTCGCCTGCACACCGGAGCAGTGCACCTGTTTGGCGTGTGGACAGGAAACGACTGTGATCGGCTACGAGCAGAGTGAGCAGCTGGATGTGGAACCGGCACGCTACTTCGTGCTGGTCACCAAGCGAGAGAAACGCGCCTGCCGCGTTTGTAAAGAAGGCGGCGTAATCACGGCGGCGCTGCCGGCACGGATCATTGATAAAAGCCTGGCGAGTGACCGAGTGGTGATCGACACGGTGGTCGCTAAGTATAGTGATCATTTGCCGTTGTACCGCCAGAGCGCGATCCTGGAGCGGGAAACGGGGATTGAGATCAGCCGCGCCACGCTGGATGGATGGGTGATGCGGGTGGGTGAGTTGCTCTCGCCACTTGCCGCAGCCGTCGGTCGTGAACTGGTCAACGGCACCTACATTCAGGCGGATGAAACGCCGGTCGGCGTGCAGATGCACGATGGACGAGGCAAAAACCATCAAGCCTACCTGTGGCAATATGGCAGGCCCGGGGGCAGCGTAGTGTTCGACTTCCGACTCGGCCGCGGACGGGAAGGGCCGAAGCGCTTTCTGGGACAGTTTGAAGGCATTTTACAAACCGATGGCTACACCGCCTATGAACAGGTGGGCGGGCCGAGGATGGTGCACGCCTGCTGTTGGAGTCATTCGC
>DATBDI010000452.1:0-13307 GCA_036270025.1 Candidatus Udaeobacter sp.
GCCGATGAAGAGCACTTCGGCCTGTTTCGCAACTTCCGCGTTGTCATTTGTAACCGCAATCGCAGTCTCGTTCACCAGCGCGTCCCGGACGTGTTCGTTAGGCTCGCTGGCAATGATTTTGCTGGGTGAACAAAAACCGGAGAGGATAAGTCCGCGAATCACCGATCCGGCCAACTTGCCCGCGCCGATGAAACCGAGCTGATAGGTTTGAGAATCCATGGGTTTGCCAGATATTAACCTGATGGTAGCCCCCAGTGTAGATTTTCCTGTCGACCGCAAATCGGCTGAGAAAACCCCAATCCCATCGCGTACTGGACGGACCGCTGATCTTGCCCAGGAGCTGCTGGAGCTCAAGCGCGAAAGAAACGCCGTGATTCTGGCCCACAACTATCAGGTGCCAGAATTGCAGGATGTGGCCGATTTCGTGGGCGATTCGCTCGGTCTTAGTTACCAGGCGGCCAGGACCGAAGCCGACGTCATTCTATTCTGCGGGGTACATTTCATGGCCGAGACCGCAAAGGTTATCAATCCCAGCAAGACCGTGATCCTGCCCGATCTCGAGGCCGGCTGTTCGCTCTCAGAATCGTGTCCGCCGGAAAAATTGGAGCAATTTTTGAAGGATCATGCCGACAAGGACTATTACGTCATCGCCTACATCAACTGCAGCGCCGGCGTGAAAGCGCTCGCGGACGTAATTTGCACCAGCGGCAATGCCGACAAGATTGTTCGCGCCGCGCCTGCTGATCGGAACATTCTTTTTGTTCCGGACCAAAATCTCGGCGCGTGGGTCATGGAACGCACCGGACGCAAAATGGATTTGTGGCAGGGCACTTGTTACATCCACGTCGAGTTCACAGCACGCAGTATCCGCAAAATCCGCGAAGAATATCCAGACGCGCCCGTTGTCGCGCATCCTGAGTGCACTTATGCGGTGCGCATGCTGGCCGATGAAGTTTGTTCCACCGAAAAGATGGTGACGTTTTGCAAGAAATCGCCCGCGCGCGAAATTATCGTCGTTACTGAAGCAGGCCTCTTGCACCGGCTACGCAAAGAAATCCCTCACAAGACATTCATTCCCGGTCCGACAGACAATTGCTTTTGCGGCGAATGCCGGTTCATGAAGATGAACACTTTGGAGAAAGCGTACGACGCGCTATTGAACATGGAACCGGAAATTACTTTGCCCGAATCAGTGCGCAAACGCGCGGAGACTCCAATCCTGCGCATGCTCGAGCTGAGCCGGTAATCTTGTGGCATATTCGCATCGCTTTTTCTTATTTTGATTTGGCCAGACTAGCGCAGGGCGATCCAGCCATTAGAAGGTTGAACGGTTGTTATCCGCCGTGATCCGCGGCTTCTTCTGACCCATGAGCGGCACGGATGACCCGATCGAAAAGAGAATCGACCGACTGCACACAGGCGGGGTCATCGACATGCATTTCGATTTGCCGATGGATCTGTACGAAAAGCGTGACCGCAAAAATGTTCTGCAATCAGAATTTTTGCCCGAACTCCAGGCTGGCAGCATCAGCGTAATTGGTGCGGCGATTTACATTGAGGACCGCTATCTGCCTGACAGCGGTTTGTCCGTAGCGCTCGATCAAATCGCCCGGTTGTATACCGAAACAGCGCAGTCACAGCATTTCGCGATTTGCAAAAGGTACGAGGACATTCAGAACGCGCGCGAGGCCAGCAAAATCTCGCTGGTCATTACAATGGAAGGAGCGGAGCCGCTGGGAACGGACCTCGATCTGTTGCGGGTGTTTTACGAGCTGGGTGTGCGCTCAATGGGACTTACGCACGCGCGAAGCAATGCCGCCGGACATGGCGGCACATTCGCGGCGACTGGTTCGTCACCGGAAGGTCTCACGGCATTTGGGCGTGATGTCATTCACGAATGCGAGCGGCTTGGGATACTCATCGATCTTGCACACATCAATCCCGCTGGGTTCGAGGAAATTCTCTCGATCACGACGAAGCCGCCCATCGTCTCGCACACAAATGTGCGCCACTATTACGACATCGAGCGCAACATCAGTGACGCGCAGGTCAAATTGCTCGGCGAACGAGGCGGCGTGATCGGTGTCAATTCGATACTGGTTAGCCCAAAGGAAGAAGAAAGCACGATGGATCGTTATATTGACCACATCGAACACATCGCAAATCTCATTGGAATCAACAGCGTCGCAATCGGCTTCGATTTTTTTGAATTCATTTACCGTCAGTGGCCGCAATCAAGACAGAAGGAGCTCGCCGCCAAATTCACGACTCCGCATTTCATTCCCGAACTGAGGAACCATTCAAATATGCGCAATCTCACCCGCAGACTGATCGAGCGCGGATTTAGCGACGAGGACATCGAAAAAATCCTGCGCAGGAATTGGCTGCGGATTTTTCAAAAGGTGCTTTAACTGCCGCCCGAGTGGCTCGGAATGGAAACGGTGTACGTGATCAGTGCACAAATCGCGACCATTCCGATCATTGCGATGATAAAAATCACATCGGCCACTCTTTCGATGCGATGCATTCGCCGCCGACTGCGAGACCGAAGCGCCCAGTAGGAAAGCAGGCACGAGATCAGGAAAAGCAGTGCATCTCCGGCCAGGAAGTCATCTGTTATCGTATCGGCCTTGCCAAGCGTGATGACGACGCGAATAAGGCCGATGACGGTCAGGCAAACGCCAACCATGGCGGAGGACACCGTGAAGATGTGGATCGAAACATCGTGCTCGAGATGATTATTTTGCTCGCCCTGCTGTCGTGTTTCTCCTTGCATGCGACCGGTATTTAGACTGCTCGCGAAACCGACTGTTCAGAGAATTACCGGTCTGGTAAAGAAAGCGAGAGAAACGGACGGCGATCGCTTTGAAATTCCTTAACCTGACACGGCACACAGAGATCGGCGCGAATTCGTATTATCTCGAGATTAGCGGTCATCGACTGCTGCTCGATTGCGGGATGCATCCGAAGAACACCGGCGAGGATGCGCTGCCGCAAATGAAGGCAATCGCCGGCCGCGAGGTCGAAGCGATTCTGATGTCGCATGCGCACCAGGATCATATCGGCACGTTGCCTGTGGCAATGCGACACTTTCCGCGGGCGCGTGTTTTCATGAGTGAAGCGACGGGCGAGGTCGGCAGTGTGCTTTTGCACAACTCGGTCAACGTAATGACGCGTCAACGCGAGGAGATCGGGGAGGCGTCGTACCCGCTTTTCACACATCGTGAAACCGACCGAGCCTCCCAACGCTGGCAGTGGTGTCCATTGCGTCAACAAATCTCCATTGCGGGCGAACGGGCGGCTCAGCGCGAGCGAGACGGATTAACATTTGAGTTTTTTGAAGCGGGACACGTGCTCGGCTCCACAGGAATTCTCGTGCGCGGCGAAGGACAAAGTGTCTTTTACACCGGCGACGTGAATTTTGATGATCAAACGATCATGCAAGCGGCAGTCTTCCCTGAAGAGCGAATCGATGTGCTGATCATGGAATGCACGCGAGGCGATCATGCAAAGCCAGCGGGTTGGACACGAGCTGGCGAAGAGCGACGCCTGGCGGAAGCGCTTTGCCGAGCTTTCGAGCGCGGCGCAGGCGTGCTCGTCCCGGTCTTTGCGCTGGGGAAAACACAGGAGATGCTGGCAATGCTCTACAAGTTTCGTCACGAGCGGCTTCTGCCGGATTTTCCGATTTACATTGGGGGACTCAGCTCAAAAATGACCGATATCTATGACCGGCGTGCGCACACGACGCGCCGGCAATTGCCCCGACTGCAACTCATGCGGGACGCGGCGCCGTTCATTTTGAATGATGGAACTATTCGGGATGCGCCGCTGCGCGCCAGACACGTATACGTTCTGTCGAGCGGAATGATGATCCCGAAAACGCTCTCGAATGTTTTCGCCCGCCGATTAATCGAGAACCCTCAGCACTCCATCTTCTTTGTGGGCTATGCGAATCCCGAATCGCCTGCCGGTATTCTGCGAGACACTGGCAGCGGCGGTGAAGTTGCCCTTGATCCAGAGAAGCCGCCGCAACGCGTCCGTTGCCACATCGAACAGTTTCAGTTCAGCGCCCACGCAGCGCGCGAGACATTGATTGAGTACGCAAAGAAACTTTCTCCGAAAAAGATTCTGCTCGTCCATGGCGATCCACCGGCTGTGGAATGGATGCGCGCAACCTTGGCAGCTGAGCTTCCTGGCTCGGAGGTGATTGTACCAACGCCCGGCGTAGAATTAGAATTGTGATTGGTGATCGGTGAACAGTGATCGGAGGCCGACGCGCCGCCATACCTGAGTCCGTTCACTGATCACCGTTCACTGATCACTCTCCGCGCATGAAGATCGTCTCGTGGAACATCAATTCGTTGCGCAAACGACAGGAGCGTTTATTTGAATGGCTGGAGACAACGCAGCCGGATGTTGTCTGTTTGCAGGAGACGAAATGCCCCGATGACCAGTTCCCATCGCTCACCTTGAACGCAGCCGGTTATCGCTGCGCGTACCACGGCGAAAAATCGTACAACGGTGTGGCGATCCTCGCGAGGATGGAGCTCAAGGAGGTGCGCGCGTCACTCTGCGATGAAGTTGTCGACTCGCAGGCGCGTGTGATCGCGGCCACCATCAACGAGATGCGTGTGTTCTCGATTTACGCGCCGAACGGGCAGGCTGTTGGTTCGCCTGCCTATGAATACAAAATGCATTGGTATCGACGCCTTCGGGACTGTATTGCGCGAGAACACGCGGCGGATCTGATCGTGTGCGGCGATTTTAACGTCGCGCCTGAAGACATCGATGTTTACAATCCGGAGCTCTGGCGCGGAGCCATTATGGCTTCAGATGCCGAGCGCGACGCATTCCGGCAGTTATGTGAGATCGGTTTGCGCGACACACTTCGAATCCACCATAAAGAAGGCGAACTTTTCAGCTGGTGGGATTATCAAATGCGCGCGTTTGAGAAAAATCGCGGTCTGCGCATCGACGCAGTGCTGGCGAGCGAAAATCTCGCCAAGAAATGCGCTGCATCTGGCATCGATATCGAGATGCGCAAGGGCAAGGAACCTTCCGACCACGCGCCGGTCTGGGCGGAGTTTGCGTAATTCAGGCATCCTTGCCTTGATCCGTCGCGCGGACATCCTATCTGCAAACGTGCAGGCTGGAAACCCGCACCACGTATCAGGCAGGTTGCCTAAGTTACGAATTTTTTTCTGAATTGAACGTTGGACGTTGGGCGTTGAACGTTGAGCATTAATGACTAACGAACCGCGCCTGCGCGTTTCAAATCGTCCGCCCAAGCCGCTCATGATCTGGGACGGCGAATGTCATTTTTGCAAAAGGTGGATCGAACGATGGCGGGAAATCACTGCAGGCAAAGTTGAGTACGTCACGTATCAGCAGGCAGCACAGCAGTTCCCAGAAATTCCGATCGAGCGATTCCAACGCGCGGTCGCTTTAATCGAGCCCGACGGCGAAGTTCTTTTTGCCGCAGGGGCCGTCTATCGCTCATTGGCGTACCGAGATTCGAGAAAATGGCTGGCCTGGAGTTACGATCACATTCCCGGATTCGCTGCGATTTCCGAAGGCGCTTACAAGTTCATAGCTCGTAATCGCAGTCTCGGCTCGACTGTTACTCGACTGCTCTGGGGGGAAGACGTGCGACCGCCGACGTATTTTTGGGCGCGTCGCTGGTTTGTACGGATGCTTGGCCTGATTTACCTGATCGCGTTCGTCTCGTTCTGGGTGCAGGCGGACGGTCTCATTGGCAGCGACGGCGTCTCTCCGCTAAATCAATTCCTTCCAGCTGTTCGCGCACAAGTGGGATCAGATGCGTATGCGCTTTTGCCAACACTGTGCTGGTTTAACTCGAGCAACGCGTTTGTGCACCTCCTTTGTGGCGGCGGCGTTGCGGTTTCGTTGCTTTTAATTCTCGGGATCGCCCCCGCCGTTTGCCTCGCCGTGCTTTTCGTCTTTTACCTTTCGCTCACGATTGCCGGCCAAATTTTCTTCAGTTTTCAGTGGGACGTCCTTCTGCTCGAGACCGGGTTTCTGTCGATCTTCTTCGCGCCGTGGCGGCTTCGGCCACAAGACCTTTCATGGCGGCTGAGGTCGTTTGGAGTCCGACCTTCAGGCGGTCCAGACCGCGTAAACGCGGAACTCCGAGCAACCTCGACTGCCGCTTCGCCTGTCTCTGGCGTCGCGTTGTTCTTGCTGAAATTTCTTTTGTTCAAACTGATGCTCATGTCAGGCGTCGTAAAGCTGACGAGCGGTGACGATTGCTGGTGGAACCTGACGGCGCTGGACTATCATTACTGGTCGCAACCGTTGCCGACACTGTTCGGCTGGTGGGCGGACAAAAGCCCCGAATGGTTGAAACATTTTTCCGTCGCGTTCTGTCTGGCCGTAGAAATCATCGTGCCGTTTTTCATTTGGGCCCCGCGCCGGCTACGACTGATAGCCGCTGCATTGATGATTTTCCTGCAGCTTGCCATCGCAATTACCGGAAACTATTGCTTCTTCAATCTGCTGACGATCGCGCTGTGTTTGTTGTTGATTGACGATTCCGCTGTGTTTCGCATGGAGGGGCGAGCTCCAGCGAGCCCGGCATCGCAGGAGCTCCGCCCTCCAAATGTCGAATTGGCGCGCTGTCGATTGTCGACCTACGCCGCTGTTATCGTGATCATTGTGACGCTGCCGGTCAATGCATGGCTGATTTTCGAAGCATTCAAACCCGGAATCCGCCCACAAGGTACGCTCGGCACGCTTTACACACACCTAGAGGCATTCCGAATTGTGAATGGCTATGGATTGTTTCGGGTAATGACAAAAGATCGCGGCGAGATCGTGCTCGAGGGCAGCACAGACGGCGTTCAATGGCTGCCGTACGAATTCAAATGGAAGCCGGGCGATGTGAAACGCCCGCCAGGATGGTGCGCGCCACACCAACCACGGCTCGATTGGCAGATGTGGTTTGCCGCCTTGGAAAGCCCACGACAGAATCCGTGGTTCCTCGGCTTGGTCGTGCGCCTGTTGCAAGGCTCGCGTGACGTAACCGGCTTGCTTGCGCAGAACCCATTTCCAGACAAGCCGCCACACTACATTCGCGCGGTGTTTTATCGGTACCGATTTACAACCGTGAGCGAACTTCGCAAAACCGGTGCGTGGTGGAAACGCCAGGAGCTGCGCGAATATTTCCCAACCATTTCAGTCGATCAGGTGCGCTGAGATCGCGCGTCCGTTGTGAGGAGCGCACGCGCCCGGCGCGCGCCGTCCCCAGAAACCGTGGGCGATCTTGAGAGACGCGGGTGCGGGCGTATATTCGCCCGCGATGGCGAAGGAAGAACAGATCCTCACCGAAGGCACAGTAACACAGGTGTTACCGGGCACGATGTTCCGTGTTGATCTTCCCGGTCACCGCAATGTCCTTGCCCACATATCGGGCAAGATGCGGAAGCATTTCATTCGCATCGTGCCCGGCGACAAGGTTTCCGTAGAACTTTCGCCGTACGATCTGACGAAAGCGCGCATCATTTTTCGTGAATAGTGCTTCGCGTCGCGCTGAGCAACAACTTAGGACGGCAAAACCGTTACAGACGAACCGCTCCCTTGTAACGATTCAACATTGACGACTGACATTGTCGGTTGCCAACTGCGCGAGAAGTGTTGCTGATTCAGCAAAGCACGCGGATAGTTGTGACCACAAACCAACTGGAGATTACTAATGGCAGAAGAAAATAAACCAGAACAAAGACCGGCGGGCACCGCAGACGCACAGGATAAATTGCAAAGCAGCAGAGAACACGCGCGGAGAGCCGCGGAAGATTTGAAATCGGCCGCAGGCGCTTTGGCCGGGGAATACCGCGGGAAGGCAGAGCAGGCTTGGGGCGACGCACGCGACAAAGCAGAACAAGCGTGGGGTGATGCCAGGGATCGCGCCCGGACTTTCCAGGACGATGCCGAGCAATACGTGCGTGAAAATCCGACAAAGGCGATTTTCACCGCGCTGGGAATCGGCTTCGTGCTGGGTCTGGTCTTCCGGCGTTAACTCCGAACCGCACTCGGAGATGGCCAGCGAGACTCGTTGGTCCCGCAACCCTGCGGGGCACCCCGGTTTACTCGAAAACCTACTGGCGCTCCTAAGCGCGCTGGCAGAATTTTTTGAGAGCCGCTTTGCTCTTGTTGCCCAGGAATCGAAGGCGGCTGCGGTTCAATTGCTGATATTGGTTGGCTGCGTGGTTGCTGCTCTGGCGCTGTGTGTGTTGGGCTACATTTTTCTCGTTGTCGCTGCGGTGGCAGGCCTGGCCTACCTTATCGGAACCTCGTGGCTGGTTATAGTGCTAGCGGCGGCCATACTGCATTTTGTAATCGCCGTCGTGCTGGTTCTGGTGGCGCGCAGCCGCATCACCCAGCCTGTTTTTCGCGCGACGCGCACTGAACTAAGGAAGGATCGCGAATGGCTGAAACATCTGGACGCAACAGGTCAATCGACGAGCTGACGACGGAAATCGCCGGCTCTCGCGAACGCGTGGCGCGCGATTTGCGCGGCCTGCGGTATGAACTGGATTTCGGCGCGAAATTCCGCAGGTCGTTTCGCAAACAAACTGGTTCCTGGCTCTCAGTCGCAGCCGCTGTCGGTGCGGTTGTGGCGTTAGCGCCGATGCGGAAGAAAAAAATTTATGTCGAGGCAAAAACCGGCCGTAAATCAAACAAGAAGCTCGCCGAAACCGGCGCGGCGCTGGCGGTGCTGAAAATTGCGGCAGACTTCGCCCGGCCTGCAATTACAGAATTCATAAAGAGACGCCTCTTTTATTCTGGCGCACCTTCGGGCGACCGGAAATAATGCGCGCAAGCCGTGTGCGTCCGTGAGACGCATGCGTCTCATGTGCCCATGATCACCCAGGACGCCATTCCGGACATTGCCGTCGAGTCGCATCCGCTCGCCCATGTAGATCAATATCTCGAGATCGGGCAAAAGACGGGTGCGTCGGACGTGCACCTGGGCGTGGCCGCGCCGCCAATCTGGCGCATCCATGGGAGTTTGGAGCCGATGTGGCCGGACGCTCCACGGCTGACGCACGAGCAAATGGAAGCCTTGGCAGAGGGTTTCATGCCGGAAGTTTACAAGGAGGAGCTGAACACACGCGGCGATTCCGACTTTGCGTATGAAAACCAGTATGCTCGCTATCGAACGAGCGTCGTTCGGCAACGGCTCGGAATTGAAATTGTGTTTCGCGTAATCAACACGCACGTCCGAACGATGGACGAACTCGGATTGCCGCAGCACCTCAAGTTGCTTACGCGATATCAGAATGGGCTGATTCTCGTCACTGGTTCGGTGGGTACTGGTAAATCAACAACGCTGGCAGCGATGATCGAGCACGTAAACACGGAAAGGCACGACCACATCATCACGCTCGAGGACCCGATCGAATACATCATCTCATCGAGAAACTGCCACGTTAGCCAGCGCGAAGTGTTCACGCACACCGAGTCGTTTGCCACGGCATTGCGCGCCTCTCTTCGGGAAGATCCGGACGTGATCATGGTTGGTGAAATGCGCGACTTGGAAACGATTTCCCTCGCAATCACTGCGAGTGAGACCGGGCACCTTGTCCTGGCCACCTTGCACACGGCTAACGCGTCGCGCACACTCGACCGACTACTGGATGTGTTTCCGTCCGATCAACAGGAACACATCCGTGTGATGGTGGCGGAATCGCTGCGCGGCGTTATCTGCCACCAGTTGATACCAAGACAAGATGGAACCGGTCGCGTTCTCGCGCTGGAAATCCTTACTAACACGCCGGCGGTAGCGAATGTGATCCGCGAGAACAAAACCTACATGTTGCCCGGCATCATCCAGACCGGCAAAAAGCAAGGCATGCGTTTAATGGACGATGCCTTAATTGATCTTTACGATCGTGGTTTGATCAGTGCAGAAGAAGCCTATGAGCGCGCAGAGGAAAAACAGATCGTGCGGCAACACGTCAATAAATGACGAAGCTCGAATGACGAAAGCCGAATAGCGATAGCGACTATGAGACAACCATCGGCATTTGCGATTTGTCACTCGTTCGTCATCCGTAATTGAGCGATGGCTTATATTGATCACTTTCTTCGGCTTGTCGTCCAGCAGGGTGCATCCGATTTGCACATCGCAGAGGGGCAACCGCCAAAAATGCGCACCCATGGTGATATCATGCCCATCCGGGCTGAGCTGGTTTCGCACGACGAAGCCACGCGCATGTTGAGCGAAATTTGTGGCCCGCAGAATTGGGAAAATTTCCAGAAACACGGCGATCTGGATTTTGCCTACCAGATGGATGTGCACTCTCGCTTCCGCAGCAACTACTATAAGCAGTCCGAAGGTTATGCCGCCGTTTTTCGATTGATTCCTGCCAAGATCTTAAGTCTCGAGCAACTGGGCGTGCCAGTGGTGATTAAGGAATTCGCCCATTTGCGCGGCGGGCTTCTCCTTGTTACTGGGCCGACCGGCTCTGGTAAAACGACAACGCAAGCGGCGCTGATCGACTTTATTAATCAAAACTTCTCCAGGCACGTTGTGACGATCGAAGAACCCATCGAATTCGTGCACGACAATAAGCGAAGCATCATTACGCAGCGAGAGGTGCCCGGCGATTCGATAACGTTTCCCGCTGGCCTGAAGGCAGCACTGCGTGAGGACACCGACATCGTGCTTATCGGCGAGATGCGGGACTTGGAAACGATTTCGCTCGCGCTCACTGCGGCTGAGACCGGCCTGCTCGTAATCGGCACACTGCACACCAATAACGCGCGCAAGACAGTGGATCGCATGATAGACGCTTTTCCAGCAGATCGTCAGGCGCAGGCGCGCACGATGCTGGCAAACTCGCTTCGTGGCGTAGTGGCCCAACTGTTATTGAAAAGATCCGACCGCCCGGGCCGAATCGCCGTCAACGAAATTCTGATCTCCAATGCAGCCGTCGCCGCCATCATTCGCGAAGGCGCAACACAACCGCTCCAGGACGTAATCGTTTCCGGGAGAGCCCAAGGGATGCAATTCATGGATGACGCGATTTGGGCGCTGCTCGAAAAGGGCATCGTCTCCTCACACGAAGCGTTCATGAAAGCGATCGATAAAAACAGGTTCAAACCATTTCTCTCCGCAGAAGAAGAAGCACTCGCCAATTCTGCCGGCGCAGCCCCAAACGACGAGAGACGCGCGCCTGGCAATTTTGTAAAACCGTCGGCTGCTCGAGCGCGGGTCGGGGCGCGCTAGCGTCTGGGGAACGCTGAACGACCGCAGATTTCGCTCGACATGACAAGAGAACATTCCGGAGACTTCGCGTATATGAACACCAGAACTCAATCCATTCTCATTGTACTAACGCTCCTTCTCCTTGGGCTTTCGCCAAGAGCGCAAGCAGTCAGCCCGCCACCGGACGGGTGCTATCCCGGCTTTACGACAGCCGAAGGATGCAACGCCCTTCAGTTTCTCGGGGCTGGCGCCGGAAACACAGGAGTTGGCTGGTATTCGCTTTATTTGGTTGGTGGCGGCAATTTCAACACAGCTGTTGGTGCTGGAACGTTGGTCCTCAACACAGCAGATTCTAACACCGCAGTTGGCGCGGCAGCGCTTTTGCTCAACACGACTGGCACTGAAAACACCGCCGTTGGAACTGACGCGCTCGTCCATGACGACAGCGGTTCGTACAATACCGCACTCGGCGCCTTCGCGCTTTTTAACAGCACCGCCGGCTTCAACACGGCGATTGGCGACCGGACCCTTTTTAACAATATGACCGGCGACAGTAATGTGGCAGTCGGTATTGGTGGTCCCGGAGGTCCCGCACTTTTCAGCAATACGACCGGAAGGTTCAATACCGCAGTCGGCGGCGGTGCGCTCTATGGTAACATAGGAGGTGGGGACAACACGGCCATCGGTGCCGGGGCGCTCCAGGACAACACCGAAGGCGACGAGAACGTGGCTGTCGGTCTTAATGCACTCAATAATAGTACCGGCGACAACAATGTGGCATTAGGCAATTATGCCGGATTCGGAGCAACCACCGGCAGCAACAACATTTACATCGGCTACCAAATGGAGGGTACTGCTGGCGAGAGCAACGCGTGCTACATCGGCAGCATTTTTGGCCAAACCGCTGCCGGAGGAAGCGCTGTTTTCATCGATGCAAACGGTAAGCTCGGGACGCTCACCTCTTCAAAGCGCTTCAAGGAAGAGATTAAGCCCATGGACGAAGCCAGCGACGCGCTCTTCGCGCTCAAGCCGGTTACGTTTCGTTATAAGAAAGCCATTGATGTAACAGGTAAATCGCAGTTCGGACTGGTCGCCGAAGAAGTAGAAAAGGTGAATCCCGACCTGGTGGTGCGCGACAAGGAAGGGAAAGCCTACAGCGTGCGCTACGACGAGGTGAACGCGATGTTACTCAACGAGTTTCTTAAAGAGCATAGGAAAGTAGAAGAGTTGGAATTGACGATTGCAGAACAGCGGAAGGATTTTCAGTCCAAGCTTTCGGAACAGGAACAGCGAATTGAAGCCCTGGCTTCCGGCCTTCAGAAGGTGAGCGCGCAGATTGAGGCGACCAAGCCTGCACCGCAGGTAACTTCGAACAATCCGTAAAGCGGCGATCAACCAAAGATCCCAAAAAGCGATGTTGTCGTTGTAGCCACGGCGCTCGGTCGCCGTGCCTTGAGAATGATATCATTGAAAGCGCCTCGACACAGCGAGGCGGCTACAGCTGGGACCCCAGCCTAGAGGACTTCGGGGTTTCTCATTCGGTGATCGTCAGCACCGCAGTGCCATTCAACTCGCCTGAACGAAATCGGTCCAGCGCGATGTTGGCTTCTTCCAGGCGAAATGTTTCCGTCTTTGTTTGAACGGGAACACGCGGCGCGATTTCGAAAAATTCTTCACCATCACGCCGAGTCAGGTTTGCGACTGAAGTGATGACGCGTTCTTCCCAAAGATCGGCATACGGAAACGACGGGATGTCGGTCATGTGAATTCCGCCGCAAACTACGATACCGGCCTTGGCGAGCGCGCGCAGGCCCATTGGCACGAGCGGGCCAACTGAAGCAAAGATGATCGCTGCGTCGAGGTGCTCCGGCGGCAGTTGATCGGAATCGCCAGCCCAATTTGCGCCGAGGGCTTTTGCGTCTGCCTGTGTTTTGACGTCGCCCGGCCGCGTGAACACGAAGAGCTCCCGCCCTTCGTGAAGCGCAATCTGCGCAATCAGGTGCGCCGCGTTGCCGAAGCCATAGATACCGAGCCGTCGCGCGTTCCCTGTTTTCCGATACGATCGAAAACCTATCAG
>DATBDI010000453.1:0-3055 GCA_036270025.1 Candidatus Udaeobacter sp.
AACGGTGCCGCGGCCCTCAATGTTGAACACGTCTTCGATCGGCATCAGGAACGGTTGATCGACAGGCCGCTCGGGCACAGGGATGTAATCGTCGATCGCCTCCACCAGCGCGAGGACTTGCTTTTCCGCCTCCGCATCGCCATTCAGCGCCTTCAGCGCGCTGCCTTTGACAATCGGGATTTTGTCGCCTGGAAATTCATACTGCGTCAGTAGATCGCGCACTTCCATTTCCACGAGGTCGAGAAGCTCGGGATCATCGACCATGTCGACTTTGTTCAGGAAAACAACGATGGAAGGGACTCCAACTTGTCGCGCCAACAGAATGTGTTCACGCGTCTGCGGCATCGGTCCGTCCGCGGCGGAGACTACCAGAATGGCACCATCCATTTGTGCCGCGCCAGTGATCATGTTCTTGACGTAGTCCGCGTGCCCGGGGCAATCAACGTGTGCGTAGTGGCGTTTGTCGCTCGAATATTCCACGTGCGCCGTGTTGATGGTGATTCCTCGCTCTTTCTCCTCGGGAGCATTATCGATCGATTCGTATGCCCGCACTTCGGCCATGCCCTTTTTGGCGAGCGCCATTGTGATGGCCGCTGTCAGAGTAGTCTTGCCGTGGTCCACGTGGCCGATCGTGCCGACGTTCACGTGCGGCTTGTCGCGTTTAAAAGCTTCCTTAGCCATTTCAATTCTCCTGTTTAATTAAACTTCGTCTTTTGTACTAATTCTCTACCGCCGGTTGCGAGTTCTTTCTGAGCCCATGACCGGGATTGAACCGGTGACCTCGTCCTTACCAAGGACGTGCTCTACCAACTGAGCTACATGGGCCTGCTCTTTCTTCGCCAACCCAGCGCCTCCGCGGCAATCCGAGCGGCAAACCGGTTTTGCTCCGTGCCAGAGATTCAAAAGTCCCAGAGCCGCGTCAAATTTGCAATTTGAACGACCATGGGACCGCCTCGTTCCAGCAAAAAGCGTCCGCAAACTAATCGCGGCGAACGGCGTGTCAAAGAAATTCTGGGCCACTAAGGCGGGGCAAACGGCTGTAGTGTGCGCTTTTCTCAGCGCATCCGCTTGGGTGGGAAAAGACGACTCCGCTGAGGACAGCGGACGCTACAGCGTCTGCAAACCCATTAGCGAATTATGTGACTGTCCTTTTCGGGTTTTCCTCGCGTGAGCAGGCGCACCAGGATAGCAATGATGATCAGCGCCGCGATTGCGATTCCAACATTCATTGGCGTGAATAGCCCCGGGCCTGGCGTCGGAGTGGGGCTGGGCGTCGGGGCCGGCGGAGCGTTCTTTGCTGCCAGCATGCTTTGCACGTACTGCAGTCGCTGCACGGTGTCGTAGTCATCCGCCTTCACCTTCAGCGCGGCTTGGTAGTCGGCGATCGCCTTCTCATAATTCTGCATCGACGTGTACGTGGCGCCTCGTTTCACGAGGTGCTCGGCGTCGTTCGGGTTCTTGTCGATCAACACCGTGTAGTCGGCGACTGCTACGTCGTAGTTCTTCAGATTTCGATTTGCCCAGGCGCGGCGATCATAACTGATTGGATCGTTGGGATCGGCTTGAATGGCCGCTGACAAGTCTGCCACGGCCTTGTCCCATTGAGAGAGACCGATCTCAACGGCGCCGCGGAATTTGAGCGCGAGCGGATCATTCGCCTTGAGCTCGAGCGCTTTGTTCAAATCGGCCAGGGCTGGGTCGTATTGCCTCATGATGTATTCCGTCTGACCGCGTTCCAGGTAAGCTGACGCATCCTTCGGCGCCAAATCGATGTGTTTGGAAAAATCCTCCAATGCAGCCGAATATCTTGTCGTCGCAGCCGCTGTATCTCCGGCAGCCTCGGCCGCACGCGCTGCCGCGCGATACGCAGTCCCACGGTTCGTGTAACCGCGCGGGTCTTTGGGATTCGCCTCGACGGCTTTCGTGAATTCAGCGACAGCCGCGTCGTATTGTTTCTGCTGTGCCAGCTCAATTCCCTTTTGAATGTGCGATGCAGCGCCGCCGCCCGCCGGTGGCTTGGCGAAACCGATTTGAATGGCTGCGATCCACAGCAACGATGCAGCCGCGACAATGATTGTTTTCTTCTTCAAGATATTCATTCTCATTTCGACTTACGTTTTGAGCAATTTATCCACGCTAGGCGAGCAAATTAACGCGGCAAAACAACCAAACTGATGAAGCCAGCGATTTTCCGCGATACAGCGGCCAGCCGCGCCCACCCCAATGCATCGAAAGGGTACGCCGCGATCATGGCCACAGTGGTGATCTGGTCGCTTCCGTCGTTGTTCATGTATTACCTGAATCGCTTTTACGATCCGTGGGCGCAAAACTTTTACCGCTACGCTGTCGCGTGCATCGCCATTGTGCCACTGGTGCTTTATTGGATGCGCCGTGACGGGCAGGGCATCAATTTGCGCGCCATCGCACTTTGCTTTGTGCCCTGTTTGCCAAACGTGGTCCATCAGATCACCCAGGTGATGGCTCTCCATTACATAGGTCCCGGGGTTTACACCATTTTCACTCGCGCTTCGGTGATATTCACAGCGCTGCTGGCGTTAGCATTCTTCCCGGAAGAACGCTTCATCATTCGACAATGGCAATTCCAAGTCGGTACCTTGCTCGGATTAGTCGGCGCATTCGGAGTGATCTGGTTCCAGGCTAACGCCCAGTCCGAGGATCGGCACATCGCGTTGCCCGGATTATTGATCGCCTTCACGGCAACCTTTTGTTGGGCGCTTTACGGCGTTCTGATCAAACGACCCTCGGCTGAGCTGGGACCCATCCGCAGCTTCGGCATCGTCAGCTTCATAACGTCCGCGCTGCTTTTCCCGCTCACCCTCGCCTTCGGCAGGATTGGGACACCCATTCATGCCAGCGCGCAGGCGAACCTGATCCTGATAATCTCCGCAGTCACCTGCATCACGCTTGCCCACGTCTTGTATTACATCGCGATACAGGAAATCGGAGTCGCACTGGCCCAAACCCTCCAGCTTCTTTGTCCCGTTATCGCAATGGCGCTCTCCGCATGGGTTTTCCATGAGCGTCTCACTATTCC
>DATBDI010000454.1:0-3993 GCA_036270025.1 Candidatus Udaeobacter sp.
CGGTTGCGCTCGCCGGGGCTGTCGCGTTCCGGCTGCTGCCGGTCTCGCCCCTTCCGCAGGTGGATTTTCCCACGATCTCCGTCCAGGCCTCGCTTCCCGGAGCCAGCCCCGAAATCATGGCCTCCTCGGTGGCACAGCCGCTCGAGCGTCAGTTCGCCGATCTGCCTGGCGTCAACCAGATCACCTCAACGAATGTGCAGGGTACCACGAGCATCACGCTGGTGTTCGACCTCTCGCGCAACATCGACGGCGCTGCGGCCGACGTTCAGGCCGCAATCAATGCTGCAAGCGGGCTGCTGCCGAAGCAGCTGCCCAATCCGCCTACCTACAAAAAGGTCAATCCTGCCGATCAGCCTGTGCTCATCCTCGGTCTGACTTCGGATTTGATGACCCTTCACCAGCTCGATCAATATGCCGACCTCAACCTCGCTCAACGCATCTCGATGCTGCCCGAAGTCGGTCAGGTCGTGATTTTCGGCCAGCAGAAATACGCGCCGACGGTCCAGCTGAACCCGGCGGCATTGGCAGCGCGGGGGATCGGTATGGATGATGTTGCGGCCGCAATCAGCGACAACACGGTCGAGCTGCCGGTCGGCACCCTGCAGGGGTCGCAGCAGGCTTGGCAGATCGGCGCCAATAGCCAGCTTCTGCAAGTCAATCAGCTGAGCAAAGTCATCGTCGCCTATCGCAACGGCGCTCCGGTACGCATTCGGGATTTGGGCCGGGTGGTCGAAGGATCCGACGCTCCGCTGCAGCTCGACTGGGTCAACAACCATGCTGGCGAAATGATCGGAATATGGCGGCAGCCGGGATCGAATACGCTTCAGCTCGTCGACCGGGTAAAGGCGATGCTGCCGCGCCTTCAAGCCGGGATCCCGCCATCGATCAAACTGATCATGGTCAGCGACCGCTCGCTGTCGATCAGCGCCAGTTTCAACGATGTGAAGCTGACGCTGGTCTTCACGATCGCCCTTGTTGTGATGGTGATCTTTATCTTCTTGCGCAGCTTCTGGGCGACGGTGATCCCTAGTGTTACGGTGCCTCTTTCGCTGGTCGGAACCTTTGCCGTGCTTTATCTCGGCGGTTACGGCCTAGACAACTTGTCGTTAATGGGGCTGTCGTTAGCCGTAGGGCTAGTCGTCGACGACGCGATTGTAGTGCTCGAGAACATTTACCGGTACCTCGAGCAGGGCGACGAGGCTCTGACTGCAGCACTGAAGGGTGCCGGAGAGATCGGCTTCACGGTCGTCTCAATAACGATTTCGCTGATCGCGGTCTTCATACCGCTCTTTTTCATGAGCGGCGTCATCGGCCGCCTGTTCCGAGAGTTTGCGGTAACGGTGGCCGTTGCAATCGTGCTTTCCGCGGTGATCGCGTTGACCTTGTCGCCGACAATGGCGGCGCTTTTTCTCAGAGATCCCAGATCGGAAAAGCACGGCAGGCTGTACCAATGGAGCGAACGCACATTCGAGCGGCTTGTCGAAGGTTATCAACGGTTGCTGAAGATCGTCTTGCGTTTCCGGGTTTGGGCGATGCTCGTCAACCTCGCGCTGATCGCGGTCACCGGCTGGCTGTTCGTCACAATACCAAAAGGCTTCTTTCCCGAAGAGGATACCGGGTTGATCTTTGGCTTCACCCAGGCCTCGCCGGGTGTTTCCTTTATGGGAATGGCCGACCTACAGCAAAGAGCGGCCGAGGTCATCCTTAACCCGACTTTCGCAACTCGAGGCATAGAAGCCGCCAAACTCGAGGTTTTCCACGGTGTACGGTCGAAAGGTCGGCACCACACAGGGCGGTGTCATGGCGCGGCAACGTCGACCGAGGCAATCCTGGGTGACGGCTGAGCGGGCAAGTCGATCTTCAACTGGCGGAGCAGGATCAACTGGTCCAGTTCTGGCTCGGTGTAGCGCGACAGCAGGACCGTGCGCCCATCGGTGGTCGGCAGGTGCATGTCGACCATCTGGATTGCGGCCATCTTCTCCAACACCGACCGTGGCGTCAGCCCCGGCGCCAGGGACCGCAGCCGCTGCTTGAGCGTCACCTGCAGACAGTAGGCCAGGAATGCCACGAAGATGTGGGCTTCGATGCGCGCGTCGGTTTGGTGGTAGATCGGGCGGATCGCCAGGTCCCCCTTGAGTTCTTTGAAGGCCTGCTCGATCTCCACCAATTGCAGATAGAACGCCCAGAGTTTCGCCGGATCGCCGCCCGTGAGATTGGATCGCAGCAGATAACTGCCTTCCCGCCGGCGTGCCTCCCGCAGCTTCTGCCAGTTCAGCTTGAAGCAGAAAGTCTCCGCCGTGACCGGCTGGTCCTTGCCGGGCAGCTGGATGTCGATGATCCGATAAGCGACCGGCCCCGCTTCCGTTCGTGCAGCTCCCAGCTTGATCAGCAGTTGATCCCGGGTCAGCTTCTGTTGGCGTAGCTCATGCAGGCGTTTGACCAGCTTCTTTAGCCGCCGCCGCCGCATCGCCTGCTCCTTGTCCCGTCGTCCGCCGCTGCGAGCCAAGATATAAAGTTCACCATCCTGTTCAATCAGCTTCACCTGAACCGAATCGCGAACCTGTGCCCAGGGCCTCGCCAGGAATTCTTGCTCCAACTGGCTGAGCCGCGCGCGGGGTGTGCCGACCAGGTAGTGGGTTGGCGTCTTCGCAGCCCGCATCTCGGTCAGCACGGCTTCCGTCGGGATGCCACGGTCCATTACCCAAGTGCGCCCGGCTTTGCCATATTGGACCTCGATCCGCCTGAGGAAGTCGCCCAGCGTCGTCTTGTCCGAGGTATTGCCCGGCATCACCTCGTAAGTCAGCGGGAAACCCTCTGGGGTCACGATCAGGGCAATGACCACCTGGACGCAGTCTGATCTGTGGTCCCGCGAGTGGCCGAACCGCCGCTTGCCGGTTTCTGGCGGATCGCATGCGAAATACGTGCTGGTCAGATCATACAGCAGGATCTCGAAATCGGCCTGGAACAGCGTCTGCCAGCGCTGCCGCAGGAAGCTGAACAGCTCCTGCTTATGCGCCAGCAGCTTGTCCAGACACCGGTACAGGTTGTCCTTGCCGGCCACGGCGAAATCCTCGCCCAGCAGGTCGCCGATGGCGCTTTGCGCGTACCACTGCCGATGCAACCGCCACTCGCTGCCTGGGTCGACCAGCCGGTAGGTCACCAGCGTCTTCAGCACGTTCAGCCAGCGCGTTCCCTGTCGCGAGGCCGGCAGTCGTGGCGACCAGAAGTCATCCAGCCGCAGTTGATCCCACAGATGGCAGGCCAGCCAGCAGGCGCCCCACTGCCGCGGCCGGTGCAGCCGCGATCCGCTGAGCCGGACATGCACCACATCGCAATCCAGAACTGGCGCCGGGCGGTCCTCGGGGAACAGCGCGATCTGCCTCGGGTCCTGGCCAGCCTCGTCGAACGCTTCGATCGTTCGGCACCACGCGGCTTTCTGGCCGTCATTGATCTCGCCCAGATACAGCACTTGCCGCTGCACCGTCCGCCCGCCCGACACCCGGCGGTTCTCGACGATGCTCCAGTAGCGGTGCTCCTTGCCGTCCTTCCGGCGAACCTTGTAGCGCAAAAACATGCCGCGAGATTCTGCAGCCGCCGATCGTCCCGCAAGCTACTTGGTCGGCACCGCTGCCGCTTTTCCACTGTTCTTCCGAGATCGCACCAAGCCGATCAACCAGTTGCCGTTCAGCCCATCCGCAAAATTCCCCAAATCAGGGTCGAGTTGCGAAAGTCGGGCTAAGACCACTGCGTTCGTCCGTAAGCCATTAAATCTACTCGACTTTCTCCAAAGCGCTGTTTAAGTCCGGCGTGACGGCAGATCCCGCGCTGCACACGCCGGACCTGGGCGGCAAGGCGACCACGAAGCAGGTCAGCGACGCGGTTTGCCAGGCCCTGTGGCAGGCCAACGACTAGGGGAGCGGGCAATGGCGCTGGTCATAATCTCTCGTCTTCAACATACGGGGTAAATCATCGGCGCTGGCTTTCGTTTCGTCG
>DATBDI010000455.1:0-4253 GCA_036270025.1 Candidatus Udaeobacter sp.
TCCACTTTCGCCGCCAACGCCATTGTGTTACTGACCGCTTGCGGCATTTGCACCAGCGCTGTCGCGGGCGAGCTGCATGTCATTGTCGAGGTGCAGAGCGACTATTTCTTCGGCGCGACGAAGGATGGGAAATGGATCAAGGCTGATGAAGCAGCAAGGTTGCTTCCAGACGAAACGACGTACCGGATTTATGGACTGACCGAGTCGCTTGGTGAGGCGAAAGGCGGCAAAGCCAAGTCCGAAGATGGTCCATGCGAAGGGACGTTCTTCGTCGCGTTGCCGGATAAGCCTGAGAACGGTGTCATCGCGTTAGCGGCGCCGTGGAACGCATTGCCGCGAAAGCCGCGAATCGCGGATTCAACTCAGCAAGTCTACATCGATGCGGTGCGCGATTTCTTGAAAACGAAAGCGATCCCCGAACCGAAAGTAAAGATCGACAACATTCTCCGTGTTGATCTGGACGGCGATGGCGAAGATGAAGTTTTAATCAGCGCGACAAATTATTTCAGGAAAGACGAAAGCGTGCCAATGCGATCGCCGGCCGCAAGTTATTCGATGGTGTTGTTGCGTCGCGTGAACGCAGGAAAAGTGGAAACGCAATTGATTGCAGGAGAATTTTATCCGAAGGCTTATCCGAAGGCCGCACAAGAAGAGGGGCGCTTCGACGCGCCGAACGCTTACAAGGTGATTGCGACCCTCGACCTAAACGGTGATGGAAAGATGGAAGTCATCGTAGGTTCACACTATTACGAAGGGGACATGGCAACGATTTATCAATATGACCCGAAGAAAGCAGAAGCTGTGCTTTCGGTCGGCTGCGGCGCCTGACAGCCACTTGCCGCCAGATACTCAGCGACCATCAGCCTCTTTCTTTGGCTCGAGATAGACAAAAGTATTTTTCAGGACGTCTTGCAGCGCACCGGAGTCTTTCTTGTAACTCGCCTGATCGCGCGATGAGAGAACAATGTAAGCGACTGCGTGCGGAAGTTGGACGTAGCCCACGCGTTCCCACTGTGAGTAGGTCTTTGTCGCAGGATATTCGTTAATGAAATAGTCGTGGCCGTCCCTGGTTTTGCCGGAAGCCACCTTCTCCTTCGGCGTTCCGTGCCTGGGCTTCATATCTTTGATCGCCGCTGCGACGAACGCGTTTACGTCTTCAAATTGTGTGCTCGCAATCTTCGCATACATCACGGTTCGCGCGTCTGACCACGATTCGCCTTTCGGATACAGCACACACGGCAGGCCCTGTTCTTTACCTGACTCATTATCGAGGACCCAGCCTTCAGGGGCACCGATGTTAAATGCCGCTTTCGGGCCGTAAACAATTCCGCCCGCGTACTGACCTTGTGCTGCGACTCCACAACGAAGGAGCAAAAGTGCTATACAAACCAGCCAAGTTGATTTGATCATATTGACTTCCGGTTGTGCACTGTTTGGCCAATACACACAAGCGAACAATTTTGGGCAAAGGGGTGCGACCCGGCTAAAACTCATGCGTAATGGGTCTGTCATGTTGAGCGAAGCAAAACATCTCTGGCGCTCTTTCAGCGAGCCGTTTGGAAGCAATCAGAGATTCTTTTCCCGCGACTGCGGGATCAGAATGACATTGCCCTTAGTAAAAACGAGCGCAGTGGACCTGATGGCGGCTTCCAAAACGCATTTCGGCTACGAGCAACTTCGTGCATTGCAACAGGAAATTCTCCAAGGGCGGCTTGCGTGCACTCAGCTTCTGGGTTCCATCGCAAACAAGATGAGAACCGCAATCCTATTCAATGGACGGCGACTTGCCTTGCTTAGCTTATTTCTATTGGCACTTACTGGTCATGCACAAGAGACTCCGTCAGAGCGGGGCGACGCGGCAATGACCGCAGGTAATTATGCCGACGCTGTCGCGGCATACACGGAGGCAATCAGTCGGGAGCCGGACAAGGCGCAGGCTTATATCGATCGCAGCGCCGCTTACGACATGCTCGACGAACCGGACAAAGCGCTTGAAGACGTAAATAAGGCGATCCACCTCGAACCCAGGAACGCGGAAGCCTATGATGCTCGAGCGTGGATCAAATATACCAGGAAGCCAAATTCGGAGCCGATCGCGGACCTCACGAAAGCGCTGGAGTTGGATCCGAAATTTCCACGGGCGTTGAATCGCCGGGCCCGGATCTTGGCTGACGAACGCCGCCTGAAAGAAGCGCTGGCCGACGTGAATAAGGCCATCGACCTCGTCCCGGACTACGCAGACGCATATGCGACGCGCGGCAACATCCTTTACTTACAAGGTCAGTACCGTAAAGCAGTGGCCGATCTATCTACCGCGATCGGCTTTGATCCTGAACAGCCCCGGCCATACGGCATGCGCAGTCGCATTTGGTCCTACTGGAAGGAACATAAACGCGCACTTCAAGACGCGGATACGATGGTGCGAATCGATACGAAAGGTTATCGCCCGTTGTTAATCCGGGCGTACGCGCAAGAGGACGCCGGAAAGGTCAAGGCAGCGCTCGCTGATTTGGAAGAGGCGCGAAAGCGCGACGACAAAATTGCCGAGATCTACAAAGAGAAGGCCTTCTGCTTGGTCAATCTGAAGAAATTCGATGAAGCGATTGCCGAAGCCTCAACGGCGATCCATTTGCAAAAAGGCTTTTCCGAGGCTTGGCAGGTACGCGGTAGTGCTTTGCTGGCCGAATGGCGGCTTGGTGAGGCTCTCACCGATTTTTCGATGGCGATGCAACTGAACAACAATGATGTTCGCGCCGCGATCGGACGCGGCACTGTCTATTTCTACTGGACACAATTTCACAAGGCGCTGGCGGACTTCAATGCAGCGTTAAAAATAGAGCCAAATTCGTTTGAGGCCCGGCTATGGCGCGGCGACACCTACAACCAGCTTGGACAAACCGAGCAAGCGAAGGCCGAATTTGCGCAACTCGGGAAATCAACGCCTGAAAAACCAGATGGCTACCTCCGACGGGGTCTCGTCTATCTTGCAGAGGGAAACGCCGATGGCGCCATCGCCGACTTGACTAAAGCGATGGAGCTCGACAAGAGTCTGGCGCCGGTCGCTTATTCCCTTCGAGCATCCGCCTATTCAAAGAAGGAGAACTTTCAGGCTGCTCTGGACGATCTTGACAAGGCAGTCGAGCTCGACCCAACGAACCCAAACAATTTCGCTGTGCGCTCTGGTGTCCACAACCGGCTCAAGCAGTTTCCCGAAGCTTTGGAAGCTGCCACAAAAGCGCTTCAACTTGCTCCCAAGAATTCGTCTTATCACCTCAATTACGCCTATTTCCTCTCCAGAGTGGGAGATTATGAAGGGTCCCGCCGCGAGCTCGCTGAGCTTGATCAAACCGCAGACAAATCGGTGTGGTATTACAATAATCTCGCCTGGCTTCTCGCAACAGCAGATGACGAAAACATACGCAACGGTTCACGAGCCGAAGAAGCGATGAAGGAAGCTCTGCAACTATTGCCGAATGACCCACGGTTATGGGACACACAGGCCGCGGTATGCGCGGAGCTTGGTCGTTTTGAACAGGCAGTAAAATGGGAAAAACGCTGCCTCGCGTCAAAAACCCTTACTGCCGAGCAGCGGACAAACGCTTTGGACCGGCTAGCCCTGTACCAGAAGCGGCAACCCTATCGACAGGCGCCGGGAACCTAACCATGTGAATGAACGCGCGATCCACTGCAATTTCAAAAACTGACATGTCGAGCACAGTGGATCTAATCGCCACCCTCAAAACGCACTTCGGCTACGAACAATTTCGGCCGTTGCAGGAGGAGATCATCCGAGACGCACTGGCAACACGCGACGTGTTTGTGCTCATGCCCACAGGCGGCGGCAAATCGCTTTGTTTCCAATTACCGGCCCTCATGCGCGAGGGACTGACGATTGTCGTCTCGCCACTCATTTCGCTGATGAAAGATCAGGTGGATGCCCTGCAAACCAGTGGGATTGCTGCGACATATCTGAACTCGACACTGGATCGAGAAGAATCGAAGACGCGCTGGCGCGGCCTGCATCGAGGCGAATACCGGATGCTTTACGTCGCCCCGGAGCGGTTGATGCTGGAAACGTTTCTAGAGCGCGCGCTCAACTGGAACATTGCGCAATTCGCGATCGACGAGGCCCATTGCATCAGCGAATGGGGACACGATTTCCGGCCGGAATACCGCGAGCTCAAGAAATTGCGGACACATTTTCCCGAAGTGCCGATGATGGCGCTTACTGCGACAGCCACCGAACGGGTGCG